>CAIOHW010000248.1 GCA_903858195.1 Oligoflexia bacterium
GTAGGCCTCTTTGGAACCGTGCTCGGCATTATTCAGGCCTTCCATGACCTCTCCAAGCAGGCAGGAGGCGGCGGGGGCATCCAGACGGTCACCTCGGGGATCTCCGAGGCCCTGATCGCCACGGCGGTCGGCATCCTCGTGGCCATTCCGGCGGTGGTTTCCTTCAACCTGTTCCAGAGGCGGGTGAAGGCTGCCATGAGCTCGGCCGAGGCGCTCAAAAGCTTTCTCATCGGAAAGATCTCGGAGTAACGGCTCATGGCTGGGAACTTTGGCGGGCAGGACGACAGCTTTTTTGCCGACATCAACATCACGCCGCTCGTGGACGTGGTGCTGGTGCTGCTCGTCGTTTTCATGATCGCGGCCCCCGTGATCTACCAGTCGGCCATCAAGGTCCAGCTTCCCAAGGCCAAGTCGGGTGACTCGCAGGAAAAATCCCCCTTCCAGTTCACGATCAACAAGGAAGGCGATCTGGCCCTGGGCGACGAGCGCATCTCGGATTGGAATACGCTGCCCGATCGCATCAAAACCCTCGGCGCCGGAAAGGACCTCGCCAATGAGGTCGCCATGATCTCGGCCGATCAGGCCTCGAGCCATGGACAAGTCGTCAGGCTGATGGACATCCTGCGCCAGAACGGCCTCACCCGGTTTGGGCTTACCGTCGAAAAATAGGTGTCCGCCACCTTTTACTTAAGCACCGCGTCACCGGACCCCGTGGCACCGCGATTGCTGTAGCGGAGCTCCATGAAAACCGCAGCGCACACCCCGGGATCTCTCACCCACCAGGTTGCAGTCGTCACCGGTGCAGCCGCAGGGATCGGCCGCGCCACGGCGCTTGCCTTTGCGGCAGCCGGAGCAAGGGTCGTCGTCTCGGATGTCGACGAGAAAGGCGGCATCGAGACAGCCCGAAGCATCGAGCAAGCGGGAGGCGAAGCCCTCTTCGTTGCCTGCGACGTCTCCAAGCCAGAGCAGGTACGCGAGCTTGTCGAACGCACGGTTGCGCGATTCGGACGCCTTGACCACGCATTCAATAATGCCGGCATCGAAGGCGCCTCCGCCCCGCTCCATGAGTCGACCTCCGAGAACTGGCACAAGACCCTCGCCGTCAATCTCTCCGGGGTCTACTGGTGCATGAAAGAAGAGCTTTCGGTCATGCTCAAGCAAGGCTCGGGCACCATCATCAACTGCTCCTCGATCGCCGGCCTTAGGGGCTTTGCCGCCATGGGCGCATATGTCGCAAGCAAGCACGGCGTACTCGGCCTCACCCGGTCGGCAGCACTCGACTACGCCTCGCGAGGCATCCGCATCAACGCCGTCTGTCCGGGTGTGATCCACACCCCGATGGTCGATCGCTTCACTCAAGGTGACGAAGCTGCGGCCCGCTCACTTGCGGCAGGGGCGCCGGCGGGACGGATGGGACGCCCCGAAGAAATCGCCGATGCCGTGCTCTGGCTCTGCAATCCGGGAGCGGCATTCGTTCAAGGTACTGAGATCGTCGTCGACGGCGGATGGTGTGCCAAATAAGAGCTAAAACTCGAGTGTGAGCAATTTCTCGACGGCGTAGCGCTGCTGGCGCTCAGCCATCCACGCAGGAAAAGGAATCTCCATCTCGATTTCCGTGCGCTCTTTTGTGCCAGCGCCTGGGGAGTCCGCGCGCCACAACCTCACGCGCGCGACGGCGTGGTCGATCGGGGCGCCCTGCTCCCCCGCCTCCCGCTTGCGCTGAACCAATGGCCCGAGCTCAAGCATGATTCGCGAAGGTGCCTCCGCCCCACCTCCACTCGGTGTCGGCTCACCGGTTGCGACCCTGAGTCCAAGCGCCCGAAGCCTCTCGACCCTTGAGGCATCGCTCCGCGCCCAGCTCCAAATCCGCTCAGAAAGATACCCGGGCGTGCAGGCATCAAGGATCTCGAGCCTCGGGAGTTCAATCCCGGGCGAGTTCCGAACCGCCGGCCCAGATGTCACCCCTGACTCGAAACGCGCCACGAAAGACTCGACCAAATCCTGATCCCCGCGCGTGACCGTCCACGGACCAATGGCCGACTCCAGTCGCGACAGCGCTGCGGCAACGGCAGGCGTTTCGCGGGTCAAGCCCCGCGGAATCCAAACCTTGATCTCCACATACGGAGGCGTTGCACGATAGCCGGTCGTGAGTCCCGAGCCGCGGACCGCCTCTTCAACGAGGTCGCCAAGCTCGGCCTCGCTTCGACCGAGCACTCCCCAGCGCAGAGGCTCGATGGGCTTTAAATCCGGATAATTCGAATCCAGCCAGGCGGCGATGTGATCCTGCCAGATGGCCTCAATCTCGCGCGGAGGCCCGGGCAGCACGAAGACCGAAAGCCCGGGGCGCGAAAGCAGGAACCCATCGGCCGTGCCCTCGCGGTTTGAAAGCACGACGGCCCCCCGCGGGTACCA
>CAIOHW010000249.1 GCA_903858195.1 Oligoflexia bacterium
ACCTGCGAAGAGTGTGATGCGCCGACATCAGCCAAACTCTTTACGTGGACCTTGGGGATCACCAGAAAGTGGGCCTTGGCCTGTGGCTGGATGTCGCGAATCACGATGAAGCGATCATCTTCATGCACGAGCGGCGAGGGAATCCCGCCCTCGATGATCTTGCAGAAGATGCAGGCGGGATCCGACGTCATCCAGGGACCCTTTCAACCGAGGCGCCGAGCTGCGCCAGCTTCTCTTCCATTCGCTCATACCCGCGATCGAGGTGGTAGATCCTGCTGACGGTCGTCTCACCCTGGGCAGCAAGGCCCGCGATGATGAGACTTGCACTTGCCCTGAGGTCAGTTGCCATGACTGGCGCACCTTTAAGCCCGGATCTTCCCTTGATGAAGGCGCTCTTGCCCTTGACCGTGATGTCTGCACCGAGCCGCGAAAGCTCGGGCACATGCATGAACCGGTTTTCAAAAACGGTTTCGGTCACCACCGATGCACCGTCTGCAAGACACAACAACGCCATGAACTGGGCCTGCATGTCGGTCGGAAAGCCCGGGTGCGGAAGCGTCGTGATGTCGACAGCTTTGGGCCGAGATGCGGACTTCAAGGAAACATGATCGGCACCACGCTCGATGCGAGCACCTGCCTCTTCGAACTTGACGAGCACGGGCTCAAGAAACTCGGAGTTGATCCCATTCACCTTCACTTCGCCGCCCGTGGCGAAGGCTGCGGCTAGAAATGTTCCTGCCTCGATGCGATCACCGATCACCTGGTGCCGGCAGCCCGAAAGCGTGTCCTTGCCCTGTACGCGAATGGTCTCGGTGCCCTCACCTGCAATCTCCGCCCCCATGGCTCTGAGGGCTCGGGCGAGATCCACGATCTCAGGTTCTTTTGCGCAGTTTTCCAGGATGGATTCGCCCTTGGCGAGCACGGCTGCCATGAGCACGTTTTCGGTTGCGCCCACGCTGGGATATTCAAATGCAACGCGATTACCCATGAGGCGCTTGGCCTCGGCGATCACGTAGCCTTCTTCGAGCTGGATCTTTGCGCCGAGCTTCTCGAGGCCCGTCAGATGGTAGTTAATCGGACGCGCTCCGATGGCACAACCCCCCGGCAGGCTCACCTTGGCCTTGCCAAAGCGGCCCACGAGTGGCCCGAGCACGAAGACCGAAGCCCGCATCGTCTTGACGAGGTCGTAGGGCGCTTCAAAAGTATTGATGGAGCGAGGATCGAGCACCGCTCGGTTGGACTTGCGGTCGAAATCGACCTTCATGCCCAGATTCGAGAGAATCTTGTTCAGCGTGCGGATGTCCATCAGGTCGGGAATCCGATCGAAGGTGACCGGACCATCGGCAACGATCGCAGAAACGAGGATGGGAAGTGCCGCGTTCTTGGCCCCACCTACTTGGATCTCACCGCGCAGGGGGCGGCCACCTTGAATCTTCATCTGGTCCATCACTCACCTCTAGCCGACCGTATGGCCAACAGCCTGGCCTCCAGGACTCGGTCCCTTCCTGCCAGATCCTTCAATAATCTCACTTGCCCGAAGCCCGAACCGGGCTCCATAAAGAGTGCCTCGATTGCATGAGCCCGCTCATGCGGGACCTCAAGCCAGACGACTCCTCCGGGCTTAAGCAGGTTAACCGCACCCCGGGCAATTTCCCGATAAAAATAAAGCAGGTCCTCCTCCGGGGCAAAGAGGGCTGCTGCGGGCTCAAAGCGCATCACCTCGGCTTCGACCTCCGCCCCATCCCGCCCAAGGTACGGAGGATTGCTCACCAGGAAATCGAAGGGCCCCCGGGCGGCCAAGGGCTCAAGGACCTGGCGGGCATGCGCCGCCAGCACTGGCTCGAGGCGACGGGCCACCCCGTACCGAGCGGAATTGCGACGGGCAAGTTCAAGAGCTGGAGCTTCGAGCTCGGTTGCCACCATTGACAGACGGGAGCCAAGCTCCAGAAGCAGAGTGATCGAGACCACTCCCGAGCCCAGTCCCACTTCGGCACCCACAACCGAAGCCATCCCCGACTTTTGCCGCAACTGGCGCACGGCCGCGTCCACCAAAACCTCGGTTTCGGGACGTGGAAGCAGGACCTCGGGCCCGACCTCGAAGATCCTGCCGTGGAAATGGGCCTCGCCGGTGAGGTGCTGGACAGGAATTCCCTCGTGGAGCCTGCGTGCGATCCAGGCCTCCGCGCGGGCAAGCCAGTCTCCCGGTACGAGCCCGCCCATCAGCCCATGCAGCTCGGCCCGACTCGGCCGCGGGCGCCCCGGGTGTTCGGCCGCATAAGCCGCCTCGAGAAGCATCTCGATCTCATGCTCGGGAAGTTTATCCCGGTAAGCCCCGAGCAGCTCGATTGAGGTCTTTGCCGCCGACCACGGCTCAGCCATGACTCAGGCCCTGCTCCTTGAGAGCCTCCATCTGGTAGTAAGCCTGAAGCCCGTCCAGAATCTCATCGATCTTGCCCTCCATCACCTCGGGCAGTTGATAGAGGGTGAGCCCGATTCGGTGATCGGTGAGGCGCCCCTGCGGAAAATTGTAGGTGCGGATGCGCTCGCTGCGATCTCCGGTGCCCACCATGCTCTTTCGCTGGGCAGAGTGCTCTTTTGCGGCCTTTTCCTGCTCCTGCTCAAGCAGCCTCGAGCGCAGGATGCGCATGGCCTTGTCCTTGTTCTTGAGCTGCGAGCGCTCGTCCTGACAGACCACCACGAGCCCCGACGGAAGGTGCGTGATGCGCACGGCCGAGTCCGTCGTGTTGACACCCTGGCCTCCGGCGCCACCCGAGCGAAACACATCGATTCTAAGATCCTGAGGATTGATCGAAACATCGACCTCTTCTGCCTCGGGGAGTACGGCAACCGTGACCGTAGAAGTGTGAATTCGCCCTTGGGCCTCGGTGGCCGGTACACGCTGCACGCGATGAACACCGCCTTCCCACTTGAGACGCGAGAAGACTTGATTGCCGGTCACAAGCGCGATGATTTCTTTAAAGCCGCCAATGCCCGTTGAGCTTGCCGACATGACCTCGACGCGCCAGCCCTGGCGCTCGCAGTAGCGCTGGTAAAGGCGAAAAAGTTCGCCCACGAAAAGTCCCGCTTCGTCGCCACCGGCACCTGCACGGATTTCAAACAGGATGTTCTTGTCGTCGTTGGGATCCTTGGGAAGGAGCAGGATCTGGAGCTTCTTGCGGCTCTCTTCGAGCGCAGGCTCGAGCGACTTCAGCTCCTCCTTGGCCAGGTCCGATAGATCGGCGTCCCTTCCTCCCACGAGCTCCTTGTTGGATACGATGTCAGACTGAAGCTTCTTGAAGCTCCGAAACTCAGCAACGAGATCTTGCAGCGATGCATGCTCCTGCGACAGCCTGCGAAATTCGCCTGGCTGGCCGGCAAGTTCAGGATCACCCAGCCTCGATTCGATTTCGAGGAATCGGCTCTCCACGCTTCTGAGTTTATCGAGGATCTGCATTCAGCTCGCGAAAAGGATGGGCCCGGACGGACGAAGCCCCGGGAACTCGTTCGAGTCGCCGGGGCCCCGCAAAATCCAGAATTGAAAAGGCTACTTCTTCTTGTACTTGTTCAAGAAGCGCTCGACGCGGCCTTCCGTGTCCATGAGCTTGTACTTGCCCGTGTACATCGGATGGCACTGGGAGCAGATTTCGACCTTGATGTCTTCCTTGGTTGCGCGAGTTTCAATCGCGGCGCCACAAGCGCAGGTCACGGTCGTTTCAACATAATGCGGATGAATTGCCTGTTTCATAAGGGTGCCTCAGTTAACAAAAATCAGGAGTTGGGTCAATTGCGGCTTTTTAGCCGCTCATGCCCTTGATGAACTCCTCGTTAGTCTTGGTGTGGGAGACCTTGTCGAGCAGGAACTCCATAGCATCCAGCGTGTTCATCGGGTGGAGCACCTTACGGAGGATCCAGAGCCGGTTGAGCACTTCCTTGGGGAGAAGCATTTCTTCCTTTCGTGTCGCGGACTTATTGATGTCCAGGCACGGAAAGATGCGCTTTTCCATGAGCTTGCGGTCGAGGTGGATTTCGGAGTTACCGGTACCCTTGAACTCTTCGAAAAT
>CAIOHW010000250.1 GCA_903858195.1 Oligoflexia bacterium
AGACCATGAGATCCACGCCCTGGTACAGGGGGAGGTCGGCGCCCAGCTCATCACGTGAGACTCGCTTGGCCTCGGTATCCACGCAATGGGAGTACACTTTGCCATCACACTCGATCTTATATCCCCAGCACGGGTCCGGATGGTCGAGCTGGTAGGGAGTGAGTGTCATCTCACCATGCCTGAAGGGTTTTCTGGGCTCGAGCTGGTGATAGACGATTTTCGCACCCAGCTGGGCAAGCGGTACGGGAAAGTAGGGCTTTTTAAAGAGGCTCTCGAACGCGGGGCGAAGATCGTCCTGCACGGCGTAAACGTGGATCGTATTTCCCGGAATGAAGATCGGCACGAAGAACGGAAGCCCGATCAGGTGGTCCCAATGAAAGTGGGTGAAAAAGAGGTGCACTTCGCCCTTGCCCTTGCCGCAGGGCCCTTGCAGGAGCTCATGGGCGAGCAGCCGAATACCGGTACCCCCATCGATGATCGCCTGGGTGCCTGCCGCCGAGGTGACCGCCACGCACGGAGTGTTGCCGCCAAAGCCCCCGTACTGTCCCCGAGGAAGCGTCTTCACGAAAGGTTCGATGTCTTCGAGCTTTGAGCCGCCCGCATGGACGAAACTTTCGAGAACGCTGGTGATGCGCTTTTCAACCGACCGCGGCGTGTAAGGCGAAGGAAGGGAGCCACGAGCGCCCCAGAGCTTGATCTTCATGCTGCTCTTCTATTGTAGGGCGCAAAGGGGGTGCGGCGAAATCGGCAGGATTTGCCCGGTCAGGCCATCGAGCGGCCAAAAAAGCAAAAAGGGAGAGGTCATCCATGACCTCTCCCCTCTCGTTTTCTCCAGGCCCTGGCCTCTCAGCCCGGACCCATCGAAGTTTTGACCGATTACATCCGGTAGGTCAGGCCGAGGTTACCCAGCACTTCGCCACCCAGAGTCATGCCGTCTGCCGTGTTGGCAACCGCCATGTCGAGGTCGGCCTTGCCCATGTTGACCGAAGCACCAACCCGGGTGGTCGTTGCGCCTGCGGTGCCGCGGGCCATGATGTCATGCGAGAAACCACCGCGAAGCGTGAGCCACGAAGAGGCTGCGCCCGAGAAGGTCATGTTGAGCGGAAGCACCGAGATGTCGCCGCTGTTCTGGCGCCAGTAGCTGATGGCGTAGTCTACGGAGACATCACCCATCTTGCCGCTGCGGCCAAAGCCGAGGCCCATGTTGGTGACCGCGTCGCCTTCAGTTCCAGCAACCGTGGCGGTCGTGGTCTTGTAGGCGGCATACGGAGTCCAGTCACCCCAGTGGTAGCGGGTGCCGATGGTCATGCCGGCGTTGCTGTTTTCGGCAGCACCGGAAGCACCATTGGAGTCATTGAGCGTGTAATGCAGGAAAGGCTCGAACTCGCCCACCATGGCACCGACCTTCAGGACGGTGGTGGTGGCTTCGCCTTCGCTCAGGGTGCGAGTGAGTGCTGCTCCCCAGTTCATGCCCTTGTCACCGCCAAGCACGAGGTCAATTGCGCGGCTGCCGTTGGTGGTGCCGGGACGATTGAGGAACACGCCGAGATTGTAAGCGCCCATTCCGGTCACGAAGCCGCCCGAGGGTCCGCCGGTGCTGTCATTTTCCATGATCGCCCAGCTCTTCATCCCGTTGATGAAAGCGGGGTTCCAGAACAGGTTGTATTCGTCGCTGGTGTAGAAGCTTCCGTTCATCCCACTTCCGCCCAGAATAGAGCCCGCGTCACCGGTTCCGGTGACCAGGTTCTTGGCCTGCGAAGCAAAGGCGCTTACTGAAACCAGACTGAGTGCCAGTACTGCTACGATCTTCTTAGTCATTTGAAATGACCCTCCGTGGTTGGACAGGCTGTCGGCCGTTCTTTTCGAGAGGGAGGGTATCTGGAACAGTACTGCTCGAATCGCTCGCCCACGAAAGGACCGGCGTCCAAACCTGCCGTGACATCTACTGGGTACTGCTAGTGAATTGACGATGGGGCAGCCCCTGCCCGGCGTCAATCCCAAATCGGCCGGCAGCAAGAAAAAGAGCAATAAAATCAATTAGCTAATACCCGACTCTTTTTGTTTGCTTTAATGCAGAATGTAAATTTAAATTAACACATGGGATTCGTGCGCTTTAAAATTCGTGTTCCCTCACCCTTGGCCCGCGACGCAGCGGCAAGCTTCCTTCTCACGCTCGCCATCGCCGTGCTCGCACTCACGCTCACCTTGCCCCGATCACACGCAGCAGAGCGCGGCAAGGTGATCGACTTCGAGGAGGCCACAGTCGAGGGCATGAACAAGCGTCCCTATGATTCGCTGCAGTCACTGAACGAAAAGGATCGCCGCCGCAAGCGTGCGCACCTCTATCGCCGCCGCTCAAGCTTCCAGTCCGAGATCGTGGAAAGCCTGCGCGAACGTGCCTGGGAATACGACGGGAGCTAAAGGAAAATGGCCATGGCAACTGCAAGCAGACCCTGGGTTGTGCGGATCGAGCGGGAGTCCACGCGCATGAGCGCCATGTGGGATCCCGAAATGCCGTTTGCCATCGGACAGCCGCTTCGCTGGGTGATCGAATGGCTCCCGGATTCGCGCACGCTCCGCCTGCTCGACACCCGCACGCAAAAGACCTTCGAGAAAGTGCTGACCCCCGGCGCCGACCATGCGCAGTTTGAGCTCACCTCGCGCTCGCGCGTGACCCTCTGGCGCGAGCAGGCCCGCACCATGAGCCCGACCCTTCAGGCCACCCAGCTCGGCACTGATGACCACTCCAAGGTGTTTCGCCTCCGTGCCATGCAGAGCATCGCAGCACTCGCGCTTTCGTTCATCGTGCTGCCGCTGATCCCCAAGCCCCGCAAGATCGAAGTCGTGCAGGCCCCCGTGCAGGTGATGCAGCTTGCGCAGAGCATGGCCCCGAAGCCCGTGCCCCGCACGGCCGCCGCAGCCATGGTGCAGTCCAAGACCTTTGCATCCAGGCTCCGAAGCTTCGTCAAGGGCTCGGCATCACGGTGGCTTGCAGCCACCTCGTTCAACTCTTTTAGCAGCAACACGTTCACCAAGTTCACCGCTGCCTTCGGCAACTCAGCCACAGGCGGTGGCCCTGAAGTCCGCGCCGGACTCTCGAAATCGGCAGCGGGAGGTGGCGGCGGCATCGCCGGAACCTCCGACTGGGTGAATCTGGATACGCTTGCCGCCAATGTTCAGGAAGGTCTGAGCAAGGACGAAGTGGGTGAAGTCATCCACAAGCACATGAAGGAAGTGCGCTACTGCTACGAGACCGCGATGATGCGGGTGCCTGATCTCGAAGGAAAACTCGTCGTTGCCTTTACGATCGGCCGTGCCGGCAGCGTGAAGACCTCGGCCGTGAGCTCGAGCACCCTTCCGGATTCGCGCCTGAACGACTGCATCCTCGGTCGTCTGGCAGGCTGGAAGTTCCCGCAACCCAAGGGCGGCATCGATGTGGCCGTGACCTATCCCTTCCTCTTCAAGACGCTGGGTAAATGACCATGAAACTGTCTCGATCACTCAACATCCTCTTCTGCCTCGGGGCGCTCACTGCGCCCGCAGGCGCTTTTGCCAAGGGTCCTGCCAAGGCAACGCCCAAGGCCCCCGAGCCCGCATCCCAGGCCCCATCGGCCGAGCAGGACGCAGCCGAGCTTGAAAAGATCAAGAGCCGCTACTGGGCGCAAGGTAGCGAGACCGAGATGGGTGTCGTGCAGAACCGCCTCTACACCAAGCAGGGCAAGGTCGAGTCGTGGCTGTTTGGCGGCATCGTGGCAAGCGACCCATTTCTCTCGATCCAGACCACCGGGCTGAACCTCGGCTACCACTTCAATGAAACCTCTTCGTTCCACCTCATGGGGATGAAGCACTTCGTCGGTCCGTCGGCAGCGCTCAATGTGCTTCGAAAGGGCTCAAAAGAAGCCAACACAAACCTTCCGGCCGGAATGGTGGGAGCCGAGTACAAGGCGAGCCTGCTCTACGGAAAGCTAAGCCTGGTCGGCGCAAAAATCCTCTACTTTGACATGCACTTCGGCCTCGGTGCGCATGTGACCAACACCGAGACCGGCAACTACATCGGCCCCATGGCCTCGGTCGGACAGAGCATTTACCTGGCGCGCAACGTGTCGCTCCGATTCGACTACCGAAACATCGCTTACCGCGAACGACTCATTGAAAAAGAAAAGTCAGGAACCCTGGGCCAAATCATTGGATCCAGGAACAACTACTCGCACACATTCCAGATCGGAGTGAGCTTTCTCTGGGGAGGGAAGGCGCCATGAACCAGAAATTTGCCATCACGATGGCATCGCTCATCACCTCAATTGCCTCTACCGGAGCCCTCGCTGCCGAGAACCCGGCCCTGCGCTTTGCCCGGGCCCTCGATGCCCGTCGCAACGCGCAGGACTGGAAAGGCCGCAAAGAGGCCGAACTCCGCGTAGGCAAGTCCCTCCAGGAAGCCGGACTCGACGCAAGCGCCCATCGCGCCTTTGAATCTCTTTTGTCCGATGACGAAGCTCCGGCCGAGATCCGCATGGGCGCGCTCAAGCAGATCAACCTGATCGAGCGAAAGCTCCCGAGCATGACCCGCCCGCGCGAGTCAGGAGTCCTTCCCGAGGGCCATGCCGATGCCGCCACGCGCGAGTGGCTCTTTCGCCAGTTCCAGATCTCGCTCACCCGAGGCTCGGATGTCCAGACCGCCTCGCGCTGGGCACAACTCATCACGCCCTCCGACTCGCCCCATGCCCGCATGGCACGCGCCTGGGTTCTTGCGCTTTCGCGCAAGCCTGCAGAGGCCTACAAGATTCTATCAGAGCTGATCAAGACCCCGACGCTGCCCCCGGATCTCGCCACCCAGATCAATGCCAACCGCATCATCGCCGCACGCCTCGCCTATGCGCTTCGCCGTCCTGACGAAGGCGCGCTCTGGCTGCGGTCGGTCGACAAGAAATCCAATCTTGCCCCCTCATCGCTCGAGGAGCTGACCTGGGCATTGCTCGAAGCTGACGCCCCGGGCGAAGCAATCGGCACGGCACTCCAGCTCCAAAAAGGACTCATGCTCCGGGCCTTCGTCCCTGAAGCTCCGATGGTTCAGGCCATGGCCCTGAACGAAGCCTGCCACTTTCCGGCGGCCTTCAAGACCATTCAAGACTTCCGTCGCAAGTGGGAGGGCCCGCACCGCTGGCTTGGCGAGGCCACCTCCAAGCCCCGGGCGCTCGTCCCGCAGCTTCGCGACCTGCTTCGCGAGAAAAAGAACTCCCATGCCGAGATTCCCAAGATCGTGGGCTGGGAGCTGATCCGTTCGCCGCGCTTTGTCTCGAATGAGACCCTGCGCGTCGAGGTCGAGCAGACCCCGGGCAGGTTCACCCGCCTTCGCGAGCTGGCTCGCGATACGCAGCTCAAGCTTGCAGAAGACATCCTGCGTTCGAACGAAAAACTTTCGCGCGACATCAAGGCCTGGCGGGTCAAGAACCCCAAGGGCGACCTGCAGCCCCATATCCTCGCCAGGCTCGAGGCACTGCGCGCAAACTGGAAGGACTACCGCGCCCTCAGAAAGTCGACGGGCCCGCTTGCTCGCATGGCCCAGCACTCACGTGCCTGGGGACCCAAGATCGTGGCCGACCTGACGCTCTCGCTTGAAGCCGATCTGCAGCGCAAGATGAAGCGCATGCAGGCCAGGCTCGATGACGTCATGGACAACCTGGGTCTGATGGAGATCGAAATCCTCGACGGTGCCTCGCGGGACCTCGTCTGGCAGAACGCCCATCCGGATTTTGCCCTCGAGATCAAGCAGCAGCTGTCGAGCTATGACCGCGGCGAGACCTGGAGCTGGGGCAGGGCCTGGACCCAGATCGACGCCGAGAGCGGCGAGAACGAAGAAGTCTGGGAAGACGAGCTCGGCGCCCACGGCGTGGCTCTTGCCGACCGCTGCGAACAGAAGGACCGATACCTCTCACTCAAGCGTCGCCAGCTGCAGGCGAGCAACTGATTTTGGAGAATGAACATGATCTACCTAGCCATCCACGACAAGATCTTCGGCCCCTTCGAAGAAAGAGAAATCACGCCCGAGACCCTCTCGGAGTACCGCTGGATTTACCGTACCGAAGAAGCCCGAAAAGGCTGGCAGCCGATTGACGCGATGCCATCACGGATTCCGGCTGAAAGCCCCGTGCTCATCGAGGCCGTTGCCACGGTGGGCGCCATGCAAACCGCCGTCTCCGGCAAGCTCCAGGAAGTCCGCGCGCGTCGCGGCTGGCTCGAATCGCGCGAGCACGGAATCCGCCTGTCGGTCGGAGCACCTGTCCGTCTTCAAGTCCTGGGGAAAACACCCCGCCAGCTCGGCGCCCGGGTCGAAAAGATCGAAACCTCGACACACGGAGTGCGCTACCTGCTCAGCTGGGACCCGGTACACGCCCCCTAGATTGAGACACGATGTCCAAGAATCGTCGCTGGCTCTGGATTGCCCTTTCGCTCGTGCTCGCCCTGATCCTGGGCGTGGTGGCTGCCGGTTACACCGCGACGATCGTCGCCGACTACCGACGCATGGTCGAGGTTTTCAGGGAGCTCGAAGAGACCTCCAGCGTCCGGCTCCCCAAGGCCCCGACCATCACGCTCACCCTCACGCTTGGCTCGCTTGGGTTTGCTGCTTCGATCCTGGGCGTAATGATCTTTCTGTTCCGGCTGCTCAGGGAGATGAAGCTCAACCAGATGCAGTCGGAGTTCATTGCCCGCGTGAGCCATGAACTCAAGACCCCGCTAGCGACCATCGAACTCACTGCCGACCTGCTCCGCATGCAGGAGTCCGAAGCCCAGCCCATGGACGCCGAAGAACGCTCCAAGCTGTGGCGCTCGCACGACGAGGAGCTCGACCGGCTCAAGCGCCAGGTCCACTCCCTGCTCGAGACGGCGCGCTGGCACGTGAGCCCGCCTCGCGTCGTAAAGACCCGTGTGCATCTCGGAAACTGGGTCGACTCGCAGAAGGCCCGCTGGCTTGAGATCCTCGGCCCGGGCGCGCGGATCGAGTACCCGGGAGACACGCTGGATTTTGAGATCGACGCCGACCCCGAGAAGCTCGAGCTCATCTTTTCGAATCTCGTCGAAAATGCGCGCAAGTTCGCGCGCCCGGACACATCCGTTGCGGCCATCCGAATTCGAGGGGCGCGCCATTCGGGCAGGCACTGGTCGGTCGAGGTGGAGGACTCGGGCTGGGGCTTTCCCAAGGAACTCTCTCACCGGCTATTCCAGCGTTTCTACCGCGCCCCCCATGGTGCGCCCTATGCCATCGCAGGCACCGGCCTTGGGCTCCATCTCTCGCTTGCCGCGGCGCAGGCGATGGGCTTCAAGCTCTCCGCCTCGAGCGAAGGCCTGGGCAGAGGCGCCACCTTCAAGCTCGAGGGGAAGCTCGCATGAGCCGCAACTCCCTGTTCAAATCAGCACTGCTGCTCGAGGATGACCGAAACCTCGGGATCGCCGTCGGCGTGGCACTCAAGCGTCTCGGAATCGAGGTCAAGTCGGCCTCGACCCTCAAGAAGGCCCGCGAGATCCTCGAGCACTTTGAGCCCGAGCTCGTGGTGCTCGATCGCATGGTTCCGGACGGCGACGGACTCGATCTCTGCGTCGAACTTCGGGCTGAGGCTCGGCCAGTGGTGATCCTCATGCTCTCGGCCATGGGCGAGTCGCGTGAACGGGTGCGCGGACTCAACGAAGGCGCTGACGACTACCTGCCAAAACCCTTTGCCTGGGACGAACTCGAGGCCCGCATCCGGGCCCTCGCCCGCCGACAGTCCAGGCCCGCGGAGGCAGCACCCTCGGCGACGGCGCCCGAACCGTGGACGCTCGATGAATCACGGCTTCGCGTTTTCGGCGCAAAGGGCTGGGTGGAGCTCACCCCTCTCGAATTCAAGCTTGTCAGCCACCTGGTCCGCGCCGGCGGATCGATCGTCAGTCGTGAGGAGCTCCTCAAGGATGTTTGGGGCTTCTCGCTCCTCCCGAAGACCCGCACGGTGGATTTCTTTCTGAGCCGGCTGCGAAAGCGCCTCGAAAAGGACGCCGAAAATCCGCGCCACCTGCTCACGGTGCGTGGAGCAGGCTACCGCTTCGAGCGCGGCTGAGGGATCGGCGGGCGCTAACGAACGAGCCGGGTCAGGTCCATGGGGTTGAACTTCGTGCGATGCACGACCGCACCCCAGTGCAGGTGCGGACCGCTTGCCCGACCCGTGGCACCCGAAAGACCCAGCAGCTCGCCTCTGGCAACCGACTCCCCTCGCTTGACCTTGAACTGGCTCAGGTGAGCATAGACCGTAAAGAGCCCGAAACCATGGTCGAGGATGATCGTCCTGCCCGTGAGGTAGAGGTCGCGTGCCATGACCACGCGGCCTGCAGCCGGAGCCTGCACGGGTGTCCCGACTGCGGCCCGGAGGTCGAGCCCGGTGTGAAAACTCTGCATCGCACCGTTGTAAACGCGCTTGGTGCCGAAAGGCGAAGTCAGCGGGCTTGTGATCGGAAAATCAAAGGAACCTGACCAGAACATCGTGGGCTCCGAGTTGCGATACACCCATCCGATGTCGGCAGACTCCTCGCGGATGCGCTTCTGGGCGACGGGATCGGGCTTCACATGGCGAGGATCGACCGTTAGCGTTTCGGAGGCGTAGCCCCCGGCCACCACGGGGATCACGGCACGGAGCGAGAGCGCAACCTTTCCCTCCCGCAGGACCTCGACCGGAACTTCGAATTTTCCGGGCTGGGTCCCGAACGGCACTGCCACCAGCGCCTCGAAATGCACGCTCTGCTCTCGCGGATTGCGGGCCGGATAGAATGCAAACTCGGTTTTCCCGAGTCTGCCGCGAACCAAGGCTGGTTTTTCGTTCGGAGGCAGCAGGAGCTCGAGTCGCACGAGTCCGCCATCGGCAGCCTGCGGCGGCTCAAAGCGCAGCTCCGGCTCTGAGATCGGAGGCCGGACAGCAGGCAGGGTCTGACAGGAGACCGCAAGCAGTCCGGCAAGAAAGCAAAAAAGCACCGCGATGCCAGAGCGATCAGAGCGCCTCAACCCGCACCTCACCGTCATGGAAGCGAACCCTGAGCCTCCGGCCCTTGCCCACCTGTGCAGCACTTCGAACCACGGCCGCAGGATCGGAATCATCGACCGCAAGCGCGTATCCGCGCTCAAGCACGCGCAGCGGCGACAGCGCCTCAAGCTTACCGGCAAGCTGACCCAGCCTGAGCCTGCCACGCTCGGTGCGTGTGGCCATCGCCCGCTCAAGCCGGAGGGCCAGGTCGTCGACCTTCTGCGCCTGCTCACGGATGCGCTCGCGCGGGCTCACTACGCGGGCCCCCACCTGCTCGAGGAGCTTCTTGCGCTGGTCGATCTCACGCTTCATCGAAAGCCAGATCGAACGTTTGGACTCCTGAAGTCGCAGCCGTACGTCCACCCACGCTCCTGACAGGATCTCGGCTGCAGCCGATGGCGTCGGAGCGCGAACATCGGCCACGAAATCCGAAATTGAAAAATCGATCTCATGTCCCACGGCCGAGACCACCGGGAGCCGTGAAGCAGCGATGGCGCGCGCAAGGCCCTCGTCGTTGAAGCACCAGAGATCCTCGATACTGCCCCCGCCGCGAGCCAGCACGACGACTTCTCCAAGCGAGTGCCGATTGGCAATCTCCAGTCCCCGCACCAGCTGGGCGGGCGCCTGCTCACCCTGCACAACGGCCGGAATGATCGTGACGGCCATCTGGGGAGCGCGGCGGTTCAGGATCGTCAGCATGTCACGGATCGCAGCGCCCGACGGAGAAGTCACCACGGCAATCCGGCGCGGAAACTCGGGGAGCCGCCTCTTTCGCGAGGCCTCGAAAAGCCCCTCAGACGCAAGCCGGCCCTTGAGCTGTTCGAAGGCAAGCTGAAGGGCGCCCGCGCCCAGAGGTTCCATCTGCTCAACCGTGAGCTGGTAGCTGCCGCGGGGAGCGTACACGCTCAACCTGCCGCGACACAAAACCTCAAGCCCGTCGCGGAGTTCAAATCTTGGCCGCGAGCCAGCCCCCGGACGGCCCCAGCCAAAAAAGGCCGCCGAGAGGGTCGCATCGCTATCCTTGAGCGAGAAATAGGCGTGACCGCTTGCAGCCGGCCGATAGTTGCTCACCTCTCCCCTGACCCAGACCTGCGTGAAAGCGGGCTCCAGTGTCGCCTTGATGCGGGACGTGAGCTCGGAGACGGTGTGGGGCTTCTGTCCGAAGCTGAACTCCTGCTGGGGCTTCACTTCCGATGAATCCGCTCAAACACCTGGAAGGACTTGAGGTAACCCAGCGCCTGCGTGACTTGGTAGTCCTCGCGCGGGCTGAACTTGACCGGACCGGCCGCATCTGCCGACTCATCGTCGTTGTCAGGCGATGCCGCGGTGGATGCCGAAGCCGGGGCCTCAGCCCCCTTCTCCGGATTCACCATGTGCCGCTTGAGATCCTTCTCGCGAACGGCCTTCGACTGTTTGCGAGCATCGGCGAGCACCTTCGAATCGAGGTCCTCGAGGATCACATCAGGGGTGACCCCCTTTTCCTGAATGCTTCGACCGCTGGGCGTATAGTAGCGCGCCACCGTGAGCTTGAGGCCCATCTCCTGACCGAGGTCGAGGATCGTTTGCACGGATCCCTTGCCGAAGGTGGTCTGCCCCAGGATGAGCGCTCGATTGTGGTCCTGCAGGGCGCCTGCGACGATCTCGGAGGCCGAAGCCGAGCTTCCGTTGACCAGTACTGCAACCGGGAGATCCTTGCGGGCTCCACCCTTGGTGGCATACCGGACTTCTTTTTGGTCCTTGTTTCGGCCGATGGTCGAGACCACGACTCCGTCGTCGATGAACAGCGAGGTCACCTCAACCGCCTGGTCGAGAAGGCCCCCTGGGTTGTAGCGAAGGTCAAAAACCAGACCCGCAAGCTTTCCGTCAGACTTTTTCTCGAGCGCTTGGATCGCTTTCCGAATGTCCTGCGCGGCTGTTTCGTTGAAGTTGCTGAGACGGACGTAACCAAAGCCCTTCTCGAGCAGCTCGGACTTCACGGACTGGATCTT
Organism: Oligoflexia bacterium; assembly: GCA_903858195.1. Taxonomy (GTDB): domain Bacteria; phylum Bdellovibrionota; class UBA1018; order UBA1018; family UBA1018; genus CAIOHW01. Next base: position 11,030 of record CAIOHW010000250.1, read on the forward strand.
GATGAGCTCACGGATGATACGCACGTCGCGGGGGCTGCTTGCGCCCTCCTTTGCGATCGTAAGAGTGATGGGCTGGCCCTTGCGGCCGCGCATCCGGGCCACCCCGTCGGCAAGCGTCATGCCCTTCGTGGACTCGCCGTCGATCTTGACGATGCGATCGTTGGGCTTGATCCCCGCCTTCCAGGCGGGAGTGTCCTCGATCGGGGTCACTACAGTGAGGATGTTGTCCTTCATCCCGATCTCAATGCCGATGCCGCCAAACTTGCCGCTCGTCTCGATCTTCATGTCCCGAAAGACTTCGGCCGAAAGGAAGTTCGAGTGTGGATCGAGGGTCTCGAGCATGCCGCGGATCGCACCCTGCACGAGCTGCCGGTTCTCGACCTCCTCGACATAGTTCTGCTCCACGAAATGGAGGACCTTCTGGAAGGTCTCGATGTTCTCGTAGCGCTGTGCGCGCTTTTCGATGGTGGCAGCATCCGCCTCATGGGCCGACCAGGCAAGGATGGAGACTCCGCCCAGAAGGGCTGCTTTTGCGAAACTTTTCCCAGAAAATTTCATGGGTTGAGGCTAATCGAACTCGCCACCCACTGCAATGGATTCACCGCGATGTTGCGAGAGCGGATCTCGAAGTAGACGGGATGCCCGGACGTGTCGGCATGGCCCACCAGGTCGCCGGCCTCGACCGCATCACCCGTCTTGCGGGTGAGGTCATTCAGGTGGGCGCTCAGCGTGTAGTAGTGGTCGCCGTGATCGAGGATCAGGACCTTGCCGTAGTTGGGAAGCACTCCTGCAAACGCGACGCGACCGGTGGCAACGGCTGCCACCGGAGCTCCTGGGGAGGCCTGGATTTCAATCCCCTTTTTAAAAACCATCAGGCGGCTTCCGGGATCGAGCGACCTGCCAAACTGTCCGACGACCGAACCCTTGACCGGAAGGGGAAGCGAGCCCTGCCTGCGCCCAAAGAGGCTCTCCTGGAGTGCACGGGCCACGCGGGCGCGGGCACGCTCGTCATCGACTTGCTTTTGGAGCTCACGCCGGGCGTTGAATTCGCCCAGCATCCGGGTCACGCTCGCTTCGGCCTCCTTGAGGCGCCGGTAATTTTCGAGCTGCGCCATCCGTGAATGGTGGCCGCGCCTGATGATGTCCATCTGGAGCTGCTGATTGAGCTCGAGCACTCCCTGTTGTTCTTCGATGTCCTCGAAAAGCAGCGTGAGCTGCTGTCGCTCTTCCTGGATCTGGCGCTCAAGCGCCCGAGCATCATCCAGGTCGACCCTGAACTCCTCGATCTCCCGCACGCTCGACATGGCGATTCCGGCCTGCACCTTCCGGGCGATCGAATCCCACCCCTCGCGCTCATCGATAAAGACCGACTTCTCATCCACGCGCTCGCCGTCGATCAGGCCAAGCCCAAGCGACCTGAGGCGCGAGCGCACCTGCTCCTTGCGCAGGGCGATCTTTTCGCCCAGAAGGTTGCGACGGCTCTCCAGCTCCCCCACGGTGTGCTCGAGCTCGTTCATGCGTTGAGCCGCAACCTGTCTTTCGAGCTTCTGGAGCCCGAGCAGCGACTGGATTTTTCGCACCTGTACCCTGGCGTTGTCCTGGTTGCGGGAGCTGGCAATGAGCTCCTGCTGCCTGGCGAGCACCTGTTCGCGAATCTGATTGAGTCGCGAAGCCAGAGACGGCTTTGCGGCGCCCCCTCGAGGAATAGGCACCGGGGCTGCAAATGAATGAAGGCCCGCCAGCAGAGCTGCCGGTACCGCGATCAGTCGGAACTTGCCGAAGCCCATCCCACCATTGCTCCCGCAAAAATGCTCATGAAACCCAGGCACGCGCAGATCGAAACTGCAGTGAGTCCGGTTGACGCAAAAAGCACGCTCTCGCCCGCCAGGCGCATCAGGATCGGCCGTGCCACCCATGCATACGAGAGACTGGCCATCGCAGCGGAGGGAAGCCCCACCCAGAGACCTGCCAGGATGGCAGGGAGCCTCGACTGGAGTTCGCTCGCGCCCCAGAGCTTGAGGGGGCGCTGCAGACGCTCGAGTCCGGCGGCCTGCGAGCGCGCCAGCGAAACCCAGCCCACCACCCAGGCAGCGAGCACGCCGATCACGAGGGCGCGAAGCAACCAGCGAAGGCCGTGCACCGGCGATCGCAGGATCTTGGCGTGCCCCTCGGAAGTCTGCACGTTTTCAACGCCTTCAAGCTTTTGGAGATCAGCCACCGCTCCGGCCCTGCGGGCGGGATCGACTTCGGTCACGACGTGCACCGCACGAGGAACCAGCTGCTCACCCTCTTCGCCCAGGTCCCGAATCTCGGCGTGGAGGTCGGGGTGATTTTTCTTGAGGTGCTCGAGCACCTCGTCCTTGCGCACTTCACGCGAGCGGATCGAGGTCTCGGCATAGGCCCCGAGCCTGAGCCGGATTTCGTCCTGGATGTCACCCTTCGAGTCGGCACCGGGCTCGGCGCCCGGCTCCTTCAGGAACACGGTGAAGCGGGTCTCACGCTCCACCCGGAGTGCGGCATGGGTGACTGAACGTTCGAGATGGAGCAACACCGCTCCGCTCAGGAGCAGCGATGAACTCAGCAGGACTGCGCCAGCCTGATGGGCGGGTGTATCGCGCCAGTTGCGGAGGGAAAGCTTCAGGATCGGCACAGTGCGTCCTCCATCTGGATGCGACCGCCCTTGAGCACGGCAGTGCGCTTTCGCACGCGCCTGACCATATCCCGATCATGGGTGGCAACGACCACGGTGCTTCCGCCCAGGTTTTCCTTGAGAAGGAGATCGAGGATGCCCCAGGCCGAATCCGGATCCTGGGCCCCCGTGGGCTCGTCAGCCAGAATCAGCTCCGGCTTTCGCACCAAGGCTTGGGCGATCGAGACGCGCTGGGCCTCTCCGCCCGAGAGGCAATCCGCTCGTGAGTCCTTTTTGTGCCCGAGGCCGAGGCGATCGAGGAGCTCGGCCACACGAGCACGCAAGTTCTGTGCTCCCGCCCGCGCACCCGCAAACCGCGCGGCAAGCGAGACATTCTCAAACACCGAAAGATCACCGACCAGGCTCGTCTTCTGCGGAATATGGGCAATCGCCTGGCGGATCGAGCGCAGCGTTCCAGGGGCCGCACTCGAAAGTTCGTAGCCGAAAAGCGAGATCGTGCCGGCCGAAGGAGACTCCTCGGTCGAAAGCATCCTGAGCAGCGTGCTCTTGCCCGCACCCGTGCCGCCGATCACGTAGAGAAACTCGCCCTTCTTGAGGTCGAGCTCCAGCTGGTCGAGCACGCGGCTGGACTTGCCGGCTCGAAAGGCTTCGTCGGAGTACCATCTCGAAACTTGCTTCAAGGCGATCACGACTCCAAAGATAGCATTCCGATCGGTTTTTCCAACCAGCCAAAGTCTTGACATGGACCGCAACGGCGACCCTCATTAGACTGGAAGCAATGAATGAAGCCAAGAGAGCCGCCCTCTTCTTGCTGGCCTACTGGGGCTGGCTTTTTGCGGCGCACCTGCTGGGGATCTCGCTCGTCACCTATGGGATGATGGACGCGTCGCCGCGCTTCAACGAAATTGCCGACCTCTATTTCAACAACTACTGGACGGTGCAGGGCTGGGCGGCACTCCTGTTCTATCTCTTCAACTTCGGCCTCACCGTGGGACGCCAGGCGCACTGGCCCGAGCTCAGCCAGCGCAACCTCGTGCACCGCGCCCTACCGCAGCTCATGAAGGCAAGCGTCGCCTCCGCAGCATGGGTGCTGCTCACTTTCTGGATCACGCCATCGCAGTTTCTCGGTCCCGGATTCTCTTTCGAAGGCGGAGTCTGGGCGGCCTTCAGCTGCCTGCTTCGGGCTGGGGCCTGGGTGGGCTGGGCGGTGGGCGAGGAGTGGGTATTCAGGAAAGTCCTGCTCGACCGCGCCAAACGCCTGTTTGCAGGCCGCGGCGGGGACCTGGCAGCCATCGCCACGGTCACGGCGCTCTGGATCCTCACGCGGTCGTGGCACCAGCATCTGGGCATCAACCAGACCCTCACCCTGATCCTGGCTGGCCTTGCCCTCGGGTTGCATGCCGTGCGCGGAGGCTCCTACCTTGCCGGAGCCGCGATGCTGGGCGGCGCAGCAATGGTCTTTCAGGTCATTTTCAGCCTCCCTGTGCTCGGACACGAATTCACCGGCTTCTGGATCATCAAGTACCGCTCCGACCACCTGCTGCACTTTGTCAGCGGCGGAGCAGGCGGGCCACTTTCAAGCTCAGTCATCCAGCTCGCGCTCGCAAGCTGGCTGGTGGTAAATTCGAGTGGACGCCCGGGACGCCGCAGCTAAGATAGCGGCATGCTTCAAAATGGTGTGATGGACCTGATTTCCCAGTCTGGCCCGATGGCCAAGCTGGTCCTGCTGATCCTGCTCGGCGCATCGATCTACTCGTGGGCGATCATCTTGGCGAAGGTCAAGACGCTCCGGCAGTGCAGCTGGGAGAACAGCGAGTTCCTGAACCTCTTCTGGAACAGCCGCAACGTCGATGACGTGCTCACCCGGGGAGAGCGCTTCGATCGCTCACCGGTGGCCCGCATCTTTCGAAGCGGCGTCAAGGAGCTCAAGAAGCTCCCTGAGCGGGAGCAGGATGGACGATCGATCGAGAACATCTCGCGAGCCCTGGCACGGGCCTCGGGCCACGAAGTGGCGCTCCTTGAAAAGAACGTGAGCTGGCTTGCGACCGTCGCGAGCGCAACTCCGTTCATCGGCCTGTTCGGGACCGTCTGGGGGATCATGAATTCCTTCCAGAGCATCGGCGCCTCGGGGGCCGCCAACCTCGCGGTCGTGGCTCCGGGCATCTCCGAAGCCCTCATCACCACGGCAATGGGAATCGGTGCCGCCGTTCCCGCGGTCGTCGCCTACAACCACATCCTGACCCAGATCAAGCGCGTGGCGATTGACATGGACGGCTTCGCGCAGGACTTCCTGAACATCATCCAGCGCAGCCAGATCCAGCGCGATGCTGCACGCGATCCCGCCAAGGAAGGCAAGTAAGCCCATGGCAGGATCCATCCAGAGAAGCTCTTCGGGTACGCCTACAGCCCTGGCCGAGATCAACGTCACTCCACTCGTGGACGTGATGCTGGTGCTTCTCATCGTTTTCATGGTCTCCGCACCGCTGATGACTCAGGGAGTGCAGGTCGACCTGCCCAAGACCACGGCGCAAACCCTCAATGAGAGCCGTGAGCCGCTCGTGCTCTCGATCAACAAAAACCGCCAGATCCAGATCAATGAAAAAACGATCGAGACGGGAAGCCTTCGGGGCCGCCTCGAGGCGATCGCAGCGGCAAGACCCGATGTCGAGGTCTTCATCCACGCCGACCAGTCGCTTCCCTACGGGCTGATCGCACAGGTCATGGCCGAGGTGAAGCGCGCCAAGATCCACCGTGTGGGACTCGTGACCGATCCCTCCGGGGAAGGTCGACTCAAGAACTGATCCATGGAAGCAGGCGAAACCGGGAAAGCAGAGGACTTTGGAGTCCTGATCGCGGGTGACGATCGCCTGTTTGACGGGCACGCCCGCCCGCCCGGACGCATGCGCGATCCGGCCGAGCCCGACGATTCGCTCACCCGGAACCTCAAGCGCTCAGGCCTGCTGCACGTGGGGTTGCTCGTTTTTGTGGTACTGAAGAGCCTCGTCTTTCCGGACAAGCCCAAGCCCTACCTGCCCGCCCTTCGCGTGGATCTCGTGGGACTCCCAGACCTGCTCAAGAAGGATCTGGCCGACATTCCGCCCCTTCCTCCCTCGGCCTCGAAACCTGCCGAGGAACCGGATACCGCACCGGCAAAGGCACGCCCGGAGACCGAGCAAGCCGACCCGGATGAGATGGTCCTCAAGAAGACCCGTCCGCAGGACCTCGCCAAGCGCAATCGAGACCGTCTCAAGGAACTGGAGCGGGACGCCCGGCGCGAGTCTGAACGCAAAAAAAAGATGGATGCCGCCCTGGACCGCATGAAGTCACTGGCCAAGATCACCGAAGGGGCCGAGGGAAACGACCCCAAGCCCGGGGTGATCATCCGCGGCAACCAGATCTCGCGCGGAACCTCGCTCTCGGGCGATGCTCGCGAGGCAGCCGAGCCGAGTTACTACGACTCGGTCAAGGCAAGGCTCCAGCAGAACTGGGAGCTGCCCGTGTGGCTGTCTCGGCAGAAGCTTTCGGCCCGGATCGAGATCTTCATCGACTCGCGCGGCATGGTGCGGAGCTATCGATTCACGCAGCCTTCCGGAAATCCCCAGTTCGACGAAGCCGTCAAACGCACGCTCCAGACGAGCCAGCCCTTTCCCGAGCCACCCAGGACCGAGGCGGCCTCGCTGCTGCTCTACGGGATTTCGGTGGGTTTCCCGCTCTAGTTTTCTTATAGTAGCGGCATGCTCAAGCGCCTCTCACTTGCGGTGACGCTGGCCTGCCTCGCGGTCCCTGCGGCTTCCAACCCATCCCTTGCCGACGACAAACCCTACATCGCCGTGGGCTCGGCCAAGACCAAGAAGACGATCATTGCGATCGCTCCCATTCAATCCGACCCCATGGGCCGCGGTGATGCGCGCCTCATCGTCGACACGGTCGCGTCGGACCTAAAATTCATGGATCTTTTCCGGTTTCTCGAACCGGCGGCATTCATCGAATCACCCACTGCGGGGATCGCACCCGGCACGTTCAATATGAGCGACTGGAGCTCGATCGGCGCCGAGTTCGTGGCCAAGAGCGCGCTGTCGCGCGAAGGCTCCTCGCTCCAGCTCGAAGCCCACCTATACGATGCTTTCAGCAACAAGGTTCTGCTCACCAAGCGTTACGTCGCATCGGCTGGCGAAGCCAAGGCGCTGGCTCACACCTTTGCCAACGACATTGTCACGGCGCTTACGGGCCTCCCCGGCATCTTCCAGACCAAGATTGCCATGAGTTGCAATCGAAACGGCCGCAAGGAAATCTACATCATGAACTTCGACGGGAGCGAGCCTCGCCAGCTCACCCGCCACAACTCGATCGCCTTTGCTCCGGCCTGGCATCCGGCCGGAACGAAGCTGGCCTACTCCGTCTATGCGCGGCATGCAGGCAACATCAAGAACATCGACCTTTACGAGCTCGACTTTGCGACCCGCAGGGTGAAGCTGATCTCCAACAAGCGCGGCATCAATAGCGGTGCGGCCTACTCGCCGCAGGGCGATCGCATCGCGGCCACCCTGAGCTTCAACGGAAACCCCGAGATCTACGTGGTCGAATCGACGGGTGATGCACGCAGACTGACCTCTTCGTTTGGCTTCGATGTCGATCCGACCTGGAGCCCTGACGGATCGAAGCTTGCCTTCGTCTCTTCGCGAAGCGGCATGCCCATGGTCTACTCGATGGCGGCCGACGGCTCGAATGTCAGGCGCCTCACCTACGCCGGGCGCTACAACGCGACCCCGAGCTGGTCACCCACAAACAACAAGATCGCCTTTGCGGGATGGGTCGACGGGCGCTTTGACCTGTTCATCATGAATCCGGATGGATCCAATATCGAGCGCCTGACCAAGGCTCAGGGCAACAACGAGGACCCGAGCTTCAGCCCGGATGGCAACTTCATTGTCTTCAGCTCCAACCGCACGGGCTCGAGCAACATCTACGTCGTGAATGTGGACGGCACCTTCACCAAGCGCCTGACCTACGGGATGGGCAACTGTGTCGCGCCCAAGTGGAGCAACCCGCCCCGCTAGACTCCGCCCTCGGGCACCTCGCGCCCCATGTCGGGAGGGAGCGTGATGATCTGAAAGTCGCGCTCGAACTCAAGTCTCCTGCGGCCGCGAAGCAACTCGCCCCAGGGCATCTGGCTCTTGGTGCTGATTCGACGCCAGCGCACGACTTCGAGTGGACGCTCTTGGCCACCCTCTTCGGTGCCTTCGATGTCTTCCATGTCCTTGAGGCCCTCGCGGAGCTCCTGGCCGTAGGTTTCGCTCTGCGAAGCACTCAGGACGACTGCCTGCCCTTCCTCGAGCGCATCGAGCACTTCATCGATCGATTGCAGCCTCTCGATGGGCCTTCCCACTGCCAATGAAAGCAACCCCACCTCATGCGAGGCACTCCTGCCATCATCAAGCATCGAGAGGCCCCGATGAGGATTTCCCTCAGCAAACCTCCTGAGGCCACGCAGGTCCCGCTCACCCAGCGAGACACCGGCGAGATGGTACCAGGCCACCAGCGCGAGTGCCGCCACAACCCACTGTCTGGGTCGAAAGATGCTCCAGATCCAGAGCGCGGCAAGCCCGATGGTGAGAAGAATCATCCATGCCGGAAACGCCTTGGCGCGAATCCCCACCCAGGCCACGTAGGCTGCCATGAAAGCCACGAGCGCTGCCGTGATCGAAAGGGTCTCGCGTACGCCCTTGCCCCGTTCGGCCTCGATCCATGCCGCGAGCAGAGCCAGGGCCGGGACAAGCAGGTAGAGGCCCTGTGCAGGTACGCCAATTTTTCGCGAAATCAGGCCCGAAACCGTGAAGTAGGCGGCAGCAGGAATCGTACTTCCAAGCACAAATCCGACGATGCGACGCGACCCGCATCGATGGAGCCTGAGCAACCCCAGAAGCGCGATCGGCGCCCATGGCAGACAGGCCGCAAGGAGCGCCTGCCAGAGTTCGGGCACCGAAACCCCCGGCATTGCCGTCCCTCGCCATGGAAACCGGGCCACGAACTCGGTTCCATCCACGTCGAACATCGCGAGGTACCAGGCTCCGCCCAGGGCTGCAGCCAGGATCACTCCCAGCCCATGATGAATCCCCCGGATCAGGCGACCCTCGCCGTTCAGCGCAAGGTAGATCCAGAAGCCCATCGCCCAGAACACCGTCAAGAGCGGTCCCTGAACCAGTGCACCCAGCCCTGCAACCGCCCATGCTGCGTATAGAGCCCACGGATTGCGCCGCCGGGAGGCTGGCGGTTTCTCGAGGTGCTCGAGAGCAAGCCACCAGGCCAGAAGCAACAGCGCCACACCGTGGATCTCGGCCTGCGCCACGAGCCCGAAGGTCGCCGTACCCAGACTTGAAAGAAACCAGATTCCGGAGCGCTCTTGCGCCCTATCACGCTCTGGCCAGAGACGCGCTGCGATCGAACTCAGGGCAACCGCTGCAAGCCAGGCCGAGAGCACCGAGGGCAGCAGTGCGCCAAAGAGCGAGAATCCCCACTGCCGGATGCCCGCAATCGTCGCCCAATAGGCAAGAGGCGGCATCGAATAACAGGGTTCTCCGAACAGAAGCGGGATGAGCGTGCTTCTGGCTTCATTCATCTCGAGCGCCGTGCTCAGGCAGGCCTTCTGGTCACCCGCAAGCGGAACGCTCATCCATGCCGCGAACGGCAGATAAGTCAGAACGATGGCGCCGGTGATCCGCAGGAACGGCTTCCAGCGGATGCCGCCGAAGATTTCCGATAAATCGCGTGTTTCCCGGGGTGTTTGCCAGCTTGCTCGCAAGACGATTGACCCTCTCGGCCACGAGCGTACACTGAAAAGCCATGTCGGACACCCTCGTTGTAGTCGCAGGAGCACGCACCCCTTTCGTTCGTGCAAGAACAGTCTTCAAGAAGATGCCTGCAGCCATGCTGGGCGGCGTGGCGCTGCGCGAGACGATGGCCCGGGTACCGATCGACCCGAAACTCGTGGATGAAGTCTACTTTGGCATCGTGAGCGCTCCGGCCGAAGGCAGCAACGTTGCGCGGGAAGCGCTCTTTGACTCAGGACTTCCGTCCTCGATTCCCTGCACCACGATCAACCGCTACTGCGCGTCTTCGGCCGAAGCGGTGGCCGGTATCGGAGCCAAGATCCTCTCCGGACAGATCGAAATCGGGATCGCAGGCGGAGTGGAGTCCATCAGTTCCGTGCGTGCGCTCTTCAGCCAGAAGGCCACCGACTATTTTCAGGACCTTGCTCGTGCAAAGACGGTGGGGCAGCGCCTCGCCCTGCTCTCGCAGTTCAAGCCGGGCCTGCTTGCTCCCCATGCCCCCGGCATCAATGAGCCCACCACGGGACTCTCCATGGGCCAGTCGGCCGACCTCATGGCGCGCGCCTTCGGCGTGGGACGCGAGGAACAGGACCGCTTTGCCGTCGAGAGCCACCACAAGGCCGCAGCAGCCTGGGAGTCTGGCTTCTACTCCACGCACGTGGCGGCCGTTGCGACCCCCGATGCCAAGGTGATCGACCGCGACACCGATGTCCGGGCCGATACTTCATTCGAGAAGCTCTCGGGGCTCAGGCCCGTTTTTTACAAGGACGGGACGATCTCGGCCGGTAACGCGAGCCCGCTGACCGATGGCGCATCGGCCGCGCTCTTGATGAAAGAATCCAAGGCGCGAAGCCTCGGGCTCCCGATCCTGGGCCGCATTCGCGGATACGCCGCCGCCGGGGTCGACATCCGCAAGGAACCGCTCCTGATCGGGCCCGTGTATGCGATCCCGCGGGCGCTGGCTTCGGCGGGCGTGAGCTGGAATGACATCGACCTGTTCGAAGTACACGAGGCCTTCGCAGCGCAGGTGCTCTCCACGGTCCGGGCCATCGAAAGTGACTCGTTTGCCAATGAAAAGCTTGGCCTTTCCAAGGCCATCGGCAAGGTCGACCCCACGCGCCTCAATGTCCACGGCGGGAGCATCCCGCTTGGCCACCCCTTCGGCGCGACCGGAACCCGCATGGTGCTCCAGACCCTCTACGGACTCCGGGCCCGCAAAAAGTCGCTCGGCCTGATCTCCATCTGTGCCGCAGGCGGCCTCGGCTCGGTCCTGGTGGTCGAAGCCGTCTAAGGTGTCCGCCACCTTTTACTTAAGCACCGCGTCAAGCCGCATGTGACACTCCCGTGACAAACAGGCGGGCAGGAGCGTTATGACTAATGCATGCTCCCCCTGAGGCTCCTGCACCTCCCCAAGGGCTCGCCCCTGCCGGCGCCGCCGGCCCGCACCGGCCCGGGGCCCTCCCTCGAGTTCAGCACCTGCCAGCGGCAGATCTGGATCGACCTCCAAGGCGCGCTCGGCACGCCCTCTCACGAAGGGGAGGGCGCCTACGCCTTCCTGCTTGAGGTCATCTGCGGCCTCCACTCACGGGTCTTTGGCGAGACGGAGGTGCTGGGACAGTTCAAGACGTTCATCCAGTCCCATCCAGAATTGGCACCCTGGAGCGGCTGGCTGCTCGAAGACGCAAAGTCGATCCGCTCTCGCTGGCTCAGGGATGTGGGCGCGCAGTCGTATGGAAGCGTGGTTCGCCGCTGGTGCTCTGGCCGCCAGAGCGTGACGATCATCGGCACCGGACAGTTTGCAACGAAGCTTGCTCCCTGGCTCCCGCAGGCAAGCCTCATCCGGTCCCGCAACCTCGAGCAGCTGCCGCAAGCCGACGCCTACGTGATCGCAGCGCCGCTGGACGACAGGGAACTCACCCGCCTCAAGGCAGAGCTCCAAACCCCCGCCCAAAAGTCGCCCCTCTGGATCGACCTTCGCGGAGAGCGTGGGGCCTTCAATTCCGAAGCCGACCATACGCTCGACGACCTCTATTGCGAGATCGAGCGTGATTCGCGGCAGAGGCAGTCGCTCCTTCCCGCCATCCGTGCGGAGATCGAGCGCCTTGCATGCAGCCGCCTCGATCGGAGCTGGCACCGGCCGCAGGGCTGGGAAGACCTTTCATGAGGAGCCCCACTGGAAGCGCTCCCCTCAGGATCGGCGCAAGAAAAAGCGACCTCGCCCGCCTGCAGGCCGTCCATGTGGCAGGGCTTCTTCAAAAACAGTGGCCCGGGCTTGAGGTGGAGTTCCACTTCAGTGAGTCGCTCGGAGACAAGAACCTCGAGAATCCCCTCTGGAAGATGCCCGAAAAAGGGGTCTTCACCTCGGACCTCTCGCAGGCGCTCTCCGAGGGTCGCTTTGATCTGGTCGTGCACTCTTGGAAGGATCTCCCGATCGAAAGTGACCGTCTGGTGCTGGGAAGCCCGCCGCGCGAGGACGCGCGCGACCTGATCCTCTTTCGCCGGGATGCGATCGGAGCCTGGCAGCAGTCGGGCACGCTCATTGTACTGAGCTCGTCGCCCAGGCGAGCCTTCAATCTCGAGCCCTTTCTCAAGGCCTACCTTCCGCACGCCCCCTCGCAGGTTCGGTTCGAATCCGTACGGGGCAACATCCCCACGCGCATCCACAAACTCATTCGAGGCGAATCAGGAGCGCATGCGCTCGTCGTTGCACGAGCCGCAATCGAGAGACTTCTCCATCCGCCCACGGATGAGTTTGCCGCGGTGGCCCTGCAGCTCCGGGAGTGGCTCTCCCTCTGCGAGTGGATGGTCGCACCGCTCTCGCTCAACCCGCCCGCCCCGGCGCAGGGGGCCCTGGCCATCGAGGGCCGCGCAGGCGACCACGAGATCCGCAGGCTGGTCGATCCGATCCTGTGCCGTGACACCACCGAGGCGGTTCGGTTGGAGCGCGCCGAGCTTGCTCGCCACGGCGGCGGCTGCCACCAGAAGATTGGATCATCCTTCGAGAAAACCGCATGGGGAATGGTGCACACGCTTCGCGGCGAGACGACGGACGGAACCCGGCTCGGCGCCCGCGAGCTCGTGGGGCCGACGCCCCCCGCGCCCAGCCCCAAGGCCGATGGCCCTCATTGGTCCACTCGCCTGGCGGGCATCACCCTGTTTGACCGCGAGCCGATCCCCGCCGCCATCGAGCAGGTGCTCGCGACTCGCGATGGACGCTTCTATGTGAGCCACCCGGATGCCCTGCCCACGGGCATGGCTCCCGGCGACTTCCGCAACGGGGCCCCTGCACTCTGGTGCTCGGGCCTGATGACTTGGCGAAACCTCGCAAAAAGGGGGTTCTGGGTCCGGGGCTGCGACGATTCCCTCGGCGAGCGACTGCCGGAGGGTTTTACAAAACTGGGGCATGCGGATTCTCCCGAACTCGGTGCAGGGATCGCGACCTACCGGCTCATCCCCAGGTCGCCCGCCGATCCAAAATCGGAGTGGAGATTAGCTGGAAAAACGAGCTTTTTTTGGAGAAGCATTTCGCAGTTCGAGAGGGTCATCCGGGTCTGCCCGGAGATCCTCGCGGAGAACACCCAGGGCGTGGCCATTCACCACGCCTGCGGACCCGGAGCCACGGCCCGCCATCTGTCGGACCGCCTCCACCGCAGCCAGAGCCTCACCGTCTGCCTCGATGAGGCCGACTGGAGGAGGCGAAACGGGATCGCTCAGCCGGATGAAGGAAGTACAAAAGGAAGTCAGCATGGAACACTCTCAGAAGCTTTTTGAAAGATCCCTCAAGGTGGCTCCCGGCGGAGTGCACTCTCCGGTCCGCGCCTTCAAGAGCGTCGGGGGCACGCCCGTGTTCTTCAAGGAGGCCCAGGGTGCGCACCTGACTTCGGTCGACGGAAAGCGCTATGTCGACTTCTGCATGAGCTTTGGTCCGATGCTGCTCGGCCACCGCGACCCGGTCGTGCAACAGGCCGTACACTCGATGATCGATACGGCGTGGAGTTTTGGTGCGTGCGAGCCCTACTCGCTTGAGCTTGCCGAATGGATCCAGGCGCGCCTGCCGTGGGTCGAGAAGCTTCGCTTCGTGGCCTCGGGGACCGAAGCGGTGATGAGCGCGCTCCGAGTGGCGCGTGCTGCAACCGGTCGCGAGAAGGTGCTCAAGTTTGATGGCTGCTACCATGGCCACCTCGACAGCCTGCTCGTGAAATCCGGGAGCGGGCTTGCCGGGGAAGGATCCAGCGACAGCGCCGGAGTCCCGGAAAGTGTTGCGCGCACCACGATCGTGGTCCCGCTCAATGATCTCGAAGCCTTCGAGGCTGCGCTCAAAAAGCACGGTCCAGAACTGGCCGCAATCGCCATCGAACCGCTTCCTGCCAACTATGGACTGCTCGAGCAGTCACCCGAGTTTCTGAAGGCCGTGCAGGAGGGTGCCAAGCGCGTGGGCGCGATCTTCCTGCTCGATGAGGTGATCTCCGGTTTCCGGGTGGGACTCACCGGAATGGCTGGAAGGATGGGGCTTAAGCCCGACCTCGTGTGCTTTGGAAAGGTTCTTGGAGGCGGCTTCAATGTGGCCTGCTATGGCGGCAGGCGCGATCTGCTCGATCTGGTCGCCCCAAACGGAAAAGTCTACCAGGCCGGAACCCTGAGCGCGAACCCGGTCGGAATGCGCGCGGGACTCACGACGCTGCAGCGGGCAGAAAGCCTTCAGGCGTGGGAAGTGCTCGAAGGCCGCACGCGCCAGTTCTGCCGAGAGCTCACCGAAGGTTTTGATCGCGCCGGATTGCCCTGGCAGGTCGACAGCGTTGCTTCCATCTTCTGGATCCGCTCGCGCACAGGTGGCCCGATCCGCTCGATTGCAGAAATCCCCGAGGGACACAAGGAGCGCTACGCCAAGCTCTTTCATTGGCTCCTGGACCGCGGCATCTACCTTCCGCCCTCGGGCTATGAAGTGGGTTTCGTGTCGATGGCCCACACGCCCGAGATCCTGTCGCAGGTGGCCGCAACCGTCATCGAAGGGGCCAGTCGGTGATGAGGCCTTCGCCCCGCCCTCTGCTCCACTCCCTGGTCAGGGACCCGCGGTTCTGGAGTGTGGTGGCCTGGTTTGGCTTCACCTTTTCGCTCGCCATCTGGCAGGCCATTTTCTCGCATCGAACCTTGCTTCAGCTCTCGAGTCTCAACTCCGAGGACGCCGAGGTGCTGGCGCGCCACACCCGCATGGTGCGCATGGAAAGCCTCACCCTCGTGGGACTGCTCGTGATCGGAGGCTTCGCACTCACGATGCTTCTCAGGCGCGAGCGTGAGGCGGGCGAGAGGCTTCGTGAGTTTTTTGCAACTTTCACGCATGAGCTCAAGACCTCGCTTTCGAGCCTGCGGCTCCAGGCCGAGGTCCTCGAGGACTCGCTCTCCCGGATGGGCTCAGGCGGACGTGCCGAGAGGATCCTTGCCGACCTCACCCGGATCGACCTGCAGCTCGATAACTCGCTCGGGCTTGCTCGCGGAGACGACGAGGGGCTCTTGCTTGAGCCCGTCTCTCTCAAAGAGATGATCACGGGGCTGCAACATGCCTTCCCGC
>CAIOHW010000251.1 GCA_903858195.1 Oligoflexia bacterium
CGAGTTTTATTTAAACTCTTCTCCTTTTAAATCAGAAGGCGCTGTGCAATGACCTGCGCACGAGTCCTACAAGGGAAGATTTATGAAGTTCACCATCCATCGTGATCCCCTGCTTCAGGCCCTTCAACGCGCCCAATCGGTCGTCGAGAAAAAGAATACCGTTCAGATTCTTGGCAATGTCCTTTTGTCGGTCGGTGAAAACCAGCTGTCCATTTCTGCCACCGATCTTGAAGTGGGAATCAAGATCCTCCTCCCCGTGCAGGGCTCACAGTCGGGCAAGGTGACTCTGTCAGCCAAGCAGTTCCTGGATATCGTCAAGGAGCTCCCCGGACGTGATCTCCTGATTTCCAAGAAGGAGAACAACTGGGTCGAGATCATTTGCGGAAAATCGAAATTCAATCTGGTGAGCCTGGCCGCCGACGAATTTCCGGCCCTTCCCGCCTTCGAGGAGAAAAAATATTTCGATGCTCGGGTGGATGCACTGGCCGAGATGATTGATCGCACGGAATTTGCGGTCTCGCTCGATGCAACCCGTTACCACCTGAACGGCGTTTACCTGGAAGCTCTCGAGAATAATCTGATTCGCATGACCGCCACCGATGGTCATCGCTTGTCTTACGTGGACGCAGAAATTTTTCTGTCCTCTCCCGATCTCAAGCGCGGGATTATCATTCCGCGAAAGGGCCTGATCGAATTTCGCCGCATGCTGGACCAGGGGACGGCCACCGCAGGTCTTGCGTTCGAGCGAGGTTATCTGTTCGTACAGATGGGATCGACCTACCTTTTTGTTCGACTCATTGAGGGCGAATATCCGGACTATCGTCAGGTGGTTCCGAAGAATGCCGACAAGGTCCTCAAGGTCGATCGTTCAGATCTCTACTCCGCCCTGAAGCGCGTGAGCCTGCTTGCCAACGAGAAGAGCCGTGGCATCAAGCTGTCCATGCAGGGTGGCTCGCTCATCATCTCGTCGAGCAATCCGGACCTTGGAGATGCCCGCGAGGAGCTGGATGTTGAATTTTCGGGAGAGCAGCTCGAGGTCGGTTTCAACGCGAAGTACCTGCTGGATTGTCTCGATGTCGGCAAGTCAGCTCAGGTTCAACTCTCGCTTCGGGACAAATTGAGCCCCGGGATTATTTCCGGCCAGGATGAAGGGCATCACACCTACGTGATCATGCCCATGCGCATCTAGATGCGGCTTGAGCGCCTGGTCGTAGCGGGCTTCAGAAACCTGAACCAGGTTGAACTCGAGCCCGATCCCAAGCTCAATCTTTTGATTGGTGACAATGGACAGGGCAAGACCTCAGTGCTTGAGGCCATCGCCCTGCTGGCTTCGCTTCGTTCGTTTCGTGACTCCAAGCCGCATGATTGGATTCAGAGTGGGGCAAAGGGGGCGGAACTCAGTGGATGGCTGGTTCCGGATGGCGCCTCCCAGGCAGAGGCGCAGGCTTGGCGCAGCCATTTCAAGCTGACCCTGGACCGGGATGAGGACGGGGGCGGCCAGGTGCGAAAGACTGCCACCATCAACGGCAAACGGGTGCGAAGCGGCGCCGGCTATCTCAAGCAGAAGTTCGGGAATGCTGAGCTCGCCTTTCACGCCATTTCTTTTAATCCCAGTGATCATGACCTGGTCAGGGGCGAGCCCGCCCTACGGAGGGCTTACCTGGACCGGGTCATCTCAGCCGAGAAACCCGATTACCTCGAAAAAGTCGTGACCTACGCGAAGCTCGTGGAGCAGCGAAACGCCTTGCTCAAGGATCCGGGCGGCCGATATCGGGGAATCCTCACAGAGTTTACCCGCCCCCTGGTTCCGCTCGCGGCAGCAATCCTCTTGGAACGCCTGTTATGGCTGGATCGAAACCTATCTGCCCTGTGTGAGGTCGCCTTGCGGATCGCTCCCGAGCAACCGCCCATGGGCCTGGGTTACCAGGCAAAAAACATCGAGCCGCCAGGCGCTGAAATAGCCAAAAAAAATAGTGAAAACGGGATCTTAAATGGAGTTCATTTTGCTGGACACCACCCACTGCCTTCACTACAAGTAATTGAAAATTGGCTGGAATCCCGCTTTGCACAACTCGAGTCGGAGGAGCTCCGCCAGGGAGTGACCCTTCTGGGCCCGCATCGCGATGATTGGTGGATCGAAACCGGCGGTGCTCCCCTGAAGGGCAGGGGGTCGCAGGGAGAGGTCCGCACGGCGCTGTTGGCTCTCAAGCTCACCGAAATCGGGAGCTTCAGGAGTGCCACGGGGCACAGGCCAATCCTGCTTCTGGATGATTTTTCTTCCGAGCTGGATTTGCGCCGCAGGCGTTTCCTGATGGAGGCCATCACGGAGATGGATCTGCAGGTGTTCGTGACCAGTACGGAGGCAGCAGGGCTTCCTGGCACGATGTTTCGGGTCGAGGCAGGCAGAGTAAATCGAGTTTGAGAGTAGAGGTTGCATCGCATGTCGGACAATTTGGTCTCGCAGGTTTCCAGCGATTATTCCGCCGACAAGATCAAGGTGCTCGAGGGGCTTGAGGCGGTTCGTAAACGTCCAGGGATGTACATCGGGGACACCGGTGTTCGCGGGCTTCATCACTGCGTCTATGAGATTGTCGACAACTCGGTCGATGAGGCGCTTGCCGGCCATGCACGCAGCATCAATGTTCGGATCCATCTCGATAACAGCGTAACCGTCGAGGATGACGGTCGCGGGATTCCCGTCGGCATGCACTCCACGGGCATGTCTGCCGTTGAGGTCGTCATGACCAAGCTCCATGCCGGGGGCAAGTTCAACGAAGAGGGCGGCGCCTACAAGGTTTCAGGCGGCCTGCACGGCGTGGGCGCCGCAGTGGTGAACGCTCTCTCGGAACAGCTGCAGGTCGAGGTTCGCCAGGGCGGCAAGGTTTATCGCCAGCTCTACCGCCGCGGTACCCCCGAGGCGCCACTCAAGGAAATGGGAGTCACCGACAAGCGCGGAACCCAAACCACGTTCAAGCCGGACCCAGAAATTTTTGAGACCGTCGAGTTTAATGCCGAGACATTGGCCAATCGCTTTCGCGAACTTGCGTTCCTGAATCCAGGTCTCCGCATCACGCTCACAGACGAGCGTCCCGATCCGGCCAAGACCTTCGACTTCCATTTCCAGGGCGGAATCATCCAGTTCGTTGAGCACATCAACAAGTCCAAGCAGAAGCTGCACGACAACATACTTTACTTCTCTTACGAGAAGGACTGGCTGCGCGCAGAGATCGCCCTCCAGTGGAACGACTCCTATAGCGAAACGATTTCTTCGTACGTAAACAATATCAATACGATCGAAGGCGGAACCCATGTCTCGGGCTTCCGCAATGCATTGACCCGCGTGGTGAACAAGTATCTTTCCGAATCGGGTCTTGGAAAGGACCTCAAGGAAGGCCTTACTGGCGAGGACATCCGCGAAGGACTTGCATGCGTAATCAGCACCAAGGTTCCTGAGCCTCAGTTTGAGGGGCAGACCAAGACCAAGCTCGGAAACAGCGAAGTCGAGGGGTTCGTCAACTCGATGGTCTTTGAGAAGCTCACGACCTATTTTGAGCAGAACCCCAGCATCGCCAAGAAGATCATCCAGAAGGCGATTGACTCTGCGCTTGCGCGTATCGCTGCCCGCAAGGCCCGGGATCTCACGCGCCGAAAGACGGCGCTCGATTGGTCCGGACTCCCAGGCAAGATGGCGGACTGCCAGGAAAAGGATCCTGCCCTCTGCGAAATCTTTCTGGTCGAGGGTGACAGCGCAGGTGGCTCTGCCAAGCAGGGACGTTCACGCAGAAACCAGGCCATCCTGCCTCTCAAGGGCAAGATCCTCAACGTCGAGAAGGCGCGCTTCGACAAGATGCTCTCGTTCGAGGAAATCAAGGTTCTGATCACGGCGCTCGGTGCGGGCATTGGCAAGGACGATTTCGATATCGCCAAGCTTCGCTACCACAAAGTCGTTATCATGACGGATGCCGATGTGGATGGCTCCCACATCCGCACTCTACTGCTCACGTTTTTTTACCGTCAGATGCCCGAGGTGATCGAGAAGGGATACCTCTACATCGCGCAACCGCCCCTCTACAAAGTGAAGAAGGGGCAAAAGGAGCGCTACCTCAAAAACGAGCAGGAGCTGGGCGAATACCTGCTGACCAGCGGGCTCGAAGGCGTGTCGATCACTGCGGCGGGAAGGACCGTGCCCGCCAGTCAGGTGGTGCCCGCACTCAAGGCAGCCCATCGATTCAATAAGGCGCTCGATCGCCTCTCTCGGCGTCTGCATCCCGAGGTACTTCGAGGCCTGCTTCATGCCGGCCTAAACGCAGCGACACTCGAGACCGAAGACAAGCTCAAGGCCCTGCTCGTTCAGGTGGCCGGAGACTGCATGAAGGCCGGTATCGCGCTCCAGTTCCAGCTTGCCCAGGATGCGGAACACAATGCGTGGCTAGCCCACCTCGAGAGCACGCAGCACGGCTCGAAGAAGAGCTTTGCCATCAATCTCGGAATGGTCACGGCGCCTGAATTTGAAGAGCTTCAAAAGCAGCTTCAGGTCATGAAGACGCTGGGTGGCGCACCCTATTCGTTTGCGATCGGCGATCGTCCGGCGGTCGAGGTTGCCGACGCCGAGGCACTCGCACTCTCGCTGGTTGAGCAGAGCAAGTCGGGCATGACGATCCAGCGATACAAGGGTCTGGGTGAGATGAACCCCGAGCAACTCTGGGAGACTACCATGGATCCAGAGAAGCGAACGCTCCTCAAGGTTTCCGTAGAAGACGCCGTCGACGCCGACAGCATTTTCTCCGTGCTGATGGGCGATCAGGTCGAGCCGCGCCGTCAGTTTATCGAAGAGAATGCACTTCGGGTGCGCAACCTCGACATTTAAGTTTGGCCTGAAGTCAGGATGGAACAGTCATGAGCGACCAGAATCAGAATCCAGCGGGCAACCCAAGCGACAAGGGTATCGTCGTCGTCAAAATCGAAGACGAGATGCGCGGCGCTTATCTCGACTATGCCATGAGCGTGATCATCGGCCGTGCCCTGCCGGATGTCCGTGACGGACTCAAGCCGGTCCACAGGCGCGTGCTTTACGCGATGTATGACCTGGGCAACAGCCATAACAAGCCCTACAAAAAATCTGCCCGCGTGGTCGGTGACGTGATCGGTAAATACCATCCTCATGGCGACGTCGCCGTCTACGATACGATCGTGCGCATGGCGCAGGACTTTTCGTTGCGCTATCCGCTCGTGGACGGTCAAGGCAACTTCGGCTCGATCGACGGGGACGCCCCGGCGGCCATGCGTTACACTGAGATCCGCATGTCGAAGGTCACCGACGAGCTCCTTGCCGACATCGACAAGGAGACCGTCGACTTCGGACCGAACTATGACGACAGTCTGACGGAGCCCCTCGTGCTTCCGACCCGGATTCCCAATCTCTTGGTGAATGGTTCGGCCGGTATCGCCGTGGGCATGGCGACGAGCATTCCCCCGCACAATCTCTGCGAAATCACGGATGCCACTGTGGCACTGATCGGCGATCCGACGCTCGATACCAATGCGATGCTGAAGTTCGTCAAGGGCCCCGATTTTCCCACGGGCGCGTTTGAGTTCGGAGGTGAGGAGCTCAGGGAGGCCTACCGCACCGGGCGCGGGACCGTTCGGATGCGCAGCCGCGCTGAAATCGAGACCTTCAAGGGCGACCGCGAGCGCATCATCGTGACCGCGCTGCCTTATCAGGTGAACAAGGCAAAGCTCATCGAGAAGATTGCCGAGCTGGTCAAGGACAAGAAGATCGAGGGCATCTCGGACCTGAGGGACGAATCCGACCGCACCGGAATGCGGATCGTGATTGAGATCAAGAAGGGCGAAAACTCCAACGTCATCTTGAACCGGCTCTATAAGCTCACGCAGATGCAGGACAGCTTCAGCATCAATCTGCTGGCCATCCACAACAACCAGCCCAAGGTGTTCAACCTGCGCGACATGCTCTGGGCCTTTGTTGAGCATCGCAAGGATGTGGTGGTCCGGCGCACGATCTTCGATCTGAAGAAAGCAGAGGCTCGTGCCCACATTTTGGAAGGGCTCAAGCGGGCCGTCGAAAACATCGACGAAGTGATCGCCCTCATTAAAAAGGCCAAGGGCCCTGAAGAGGCACGTCAATCCTTGATGGGGACGTTCTCATTCTCCGAGTTGCAGGCCCAGGCCATTCTCGACATGAAGCTCCAGCGCCTGACCGGGCTTGAGCGCGACAAGATCGTCGCAGAGTACCATGAGGTCCTTAAGCTGATCGAGGAACTCAGACGGATTCTGGGTAGCGAAAAACTCGTTTTTGAAATCATCAAGAGCGAGCTTCTTGAGATCCGCGAGAAGTATGGGGACGAAAGACGCACGGAAATCATCCACGGCGGTTCGACGGACTTCGAGGTCGAAGACCTCATCGCCGATGAAGAGACGCTCGTCTCCATCACCCACTCCGGATATGTGAAGCGCAGCGACCCCGCGCAGTTCCGCAGGCAGGGCCGCGGCGGAAAGGGCATCAAGGGCGTTGCTACTGCGGACGAGGACTTCGTCACCGCCATCTTTAGAACGAACACGCTGGCATACCTGTTGTGCTTTACGGACAGGGGCCGCGCTTATTGGCTGAAGGTCTACAAGATTCCCGAGGCAAGCCGCGCCGCAAAGGGCAAGGCCATCGTCAATCTCATTGCGTTGCAGCCCAATGAGAAGATCAAGGCCATCCTGCCCGTGCAGGAGTTTAGTGAAAACGAGTTCGTCGTGATGGTGACCCGCGCGGGCGTGATCAAGAAGACGGCGCTGAGCGAGTTTTCGAATGTGCGCACGGCGGGGGTCATTGCCATCGTCACTGACGAAGGGGATGAGCTTGTGGGAGCCAAGGTCACCCACGGCAGCAATCATATCTTTTTGTGCTCACGTGAGGGCATGAGCATCCGCTTCAATGAGGCAGATGTGCGCGCAATGGGTCGCGCCACTCGCGGTGTGATCGGCATGGGCCTGGATGAGGGCGACCGAGTGGTCGCTATGGAAGTGCTCGCGCCAGAGGGGCAGGCTGGAGGGTACGAGCTGCTCACGATTACGGAGAACGGATACGGAAAAAGGACTCCAGTCGACGAGTACCGGATTCAGTCGCGTGGCGGAAAAGGCGTCATCACGATGAAGTCGACCGAGAAGAACGGCCCCGTGATGGGCTCGAGGCAGGTTGTGCCCGGCAGCGACGTGATGCTGATCTCGAACAAGGGGCAGATGATTCGTGTTCAGGTGGGCGGCATCAGCGAACAGAGCCGCAACACCCAGGGCGTGCGGGTGATGACCATGGCTGGCGGAGAAAAAGTCGTCTCGTTTGAAGCCCTCCCGGAGTCGGATGCACCCGTAGACACGGCAGCAGAAGGTGTCGCCACCGAGGGAGCCGGGGAGCCTCAGGGTTGATCGCGCTTCGGGGCGCAGCCTGGATCCTCGCTTTTTCCCTGGTCGCATGCGGGGGAACGGGCGCCAAAGGCGAATACATCCTCGCTGAGAAGCTCTGGCACGAGGGAAGCTACGGGGCAGCCGCAACGCAGTTTGAGCGTGCCTATACCCGAGACCAGAAGGGACAGCTTGGAAAGCAGGCGCTCTTTAGGGCGGCGACGACGCAAATGCTCTTCACGTCGAACTTTGAGACCGCGC
>CAIOHW010000252.1 GCA_903858195.1 Oligoflexia bacterium
CGAGGACCTCAAGAAGAATTTCAGGGCGAGGATCAACTGACATGGCCGGCCATATCATCGCAGTCGTGGGCGGCAAGGGTGGAGTCGGCAAGAGCGTGTTTGCCGCAAACCTCATGCTTGCGGCCATGCAGGAGCTCAGGCAGCGCCCGCTGCTCGTGGATGCGGATCTTTCGAGCCTGGGCGATCAGAACATCATCCTGAACCAGAACCCCCAGAAGTCTCTGGTCGATGTCTCGAAGATCCAGGGCCCGATCGACATCAAGTCGCTCTCGCCCTTCATGGTCAACGCCTCGCAGGGCTACAGCTTCATCGGGGCCCCTCGCGACGCCATCTCGGCGCGTGACATGGACGTCGAGGGCTACGGAAAGTTCCTGAAGGCGGCGACAAGTCTGTTTCCCTGGGTGATCGTGGACTGCGGGAGCTCGCTGGATGCTACGGCACTGAAGACCTTTGAGTATGCGACCGCCATTTTTGTCGTGACCACTGCCGACGTGATCGTCGTGAACCAGACCAAGCGGATCCTCGCCAAGATCCAGGAGCTGCTCTTTCCTCCCGAGATGGTCCAGATCGTGATCAACCGCTACTCGCAGACGACACTGATTACGCCGGCGATGATCCAGAAAAACCTCGGCCGCCAGGTTTTTGGGGCTGTCCCCGAGGATGTTTCGACCTGCGACCAGGCACTCTCCAAGAGCATCCCTGTGGTGCTGGCTGCCCCGGCATCCGGGGTCGCGCGTTCGTTCAGCGAACTCGTGCGTCGGATGCAGCAAGTGCAGCTTCTCGATAATCTTGCCAAGCTCAAAAAGCCCTCGGGCGCGGCTGCCAAATTTGCCGCTCTTGCAGGTGAGGGCGCCGGAAGGGGCGAGCCTGGTGGAGGCCAGTCGGCCGGTCCAGGGGGAAGGAGTCTTGCCGCTCCGCTGGATCCGTGGACTGCGATGAAGCTCCGAATCCACAAGGGTCTGATTGAGACCTTGGATCTGAAGAAGACCAATACCGACACCAATGATCCCAAGCAGAAGGCGATCCTGCGCGAAAAGACGCAGAAGGCGATCCTCGACATCCTCCAAAACGAAGACACCGCCTCGCTCTTGAATACGCGCGATCTCAAGGCCCAGATGGTCAAGGAGGTCCTGGATGAGGCGCTGGGTCTGGGCCCGCTCGAGGACCTGCTTGCCGACGAAAGCGTCAACGAAATCATGGTGAACGCTCGAGACCAGATCTACGTGGAGCGGTCCGGAAAAAACATGCTCTCGAAGGTCACCTTTTCGAGCGAGCAGCAGATGATGAACGTCGTCGAGCGAATCGTGATGCCGCTTGGGCGAAGAGTGGACGAAAAGACTCCCTACGTGGACGCCCGTCTTCAGGATGGGTCGCGCGTGCACATCATCATTCCGCCGCTTGCGCTCCGGGGGCCGACCATCACGATCCGCAAGTTTCCCAAGCGCAGGCTCGAGGCCAAGGACATCGTGGGCAAGGGTTCAGCCACCGACGAAATCATGGACTTCCTGCGCTGCTGCATCGAAGCGCAGCTCAATATCGTGGTGAGCGGGGGCACGGGATCAGGCAAGACGACGCTCCTGAACGTTCTCAGCAACTTCATCCCGGCATACGAACGCATCATCACCGTTGAGGACTCTGCCGAGTTGCAACTCGGGCAGGAGCACGTGGTCCGCCTCGAGACTCGCCCGAAGAACATCGAGGGCGAGGGAGAAGTGAGTATCCGGGATCTGATCAAGAACTGCCTTCGAATGAAGCCGCATCGAATCGTCGTTGGCGAGTGCCGCGACGGAGCGGCACTGGACATGCTGCAGGCCATGAATACGGGCCACTCCGGGTCCATGACCACCTTGCACTCGAACAACCCGCGTGAGTGCCTGCAGCGCATGGAAACCCTCGTGATGATGGCCGGTGTGAACCTGCCTTCACGGGCCATCAAGGAGACCATCTCGTCTGCGGTGAACCTGATCATCCAGCAGAGCCGCCTGAGCGATGGCTCGAGAAAGATCACCTACATCACCGAAGTGACCGGAATGCAGGGGGATGTCATCAGCCTTCAGGACATCTTCGTATTCAAGCAGGAGGGGATCGACAAAAACCGCCGCATCATCGGCAGGTTTGTGCCCACCGGATTCGTCCCCAAGTTCGTCGAGGAAATGGAGGCCAAGGGAATGCGAATTCCGAGGAGCCTCTTCAGCCCCAAGGCGCCCGGATCGGCCGCCGGATGAGGTCCTAGCGTCATGAAGGCACTGGCCCTGCTTCTGATGGGTGTGGCGATCTTCGGGATCGCCTATCACTTCAGCCAGCAGTTTCTCGACTGGCTCCGCTTCCAGTCGATCGGGACACGCGACTACATCGTCGAAAAGCTCTCACTCATGTTCATGGAGACTCCTCCGGATAAGATCCTGCTCTACATGTTCCTTCTGAGTTTTGGACTTGGGGCGACTGTCTTCTTTCTGTTTCTGCCCAATGTTGTGCCAGGGGCGATCTTCGGGCTCATTGCGACCGTGGTGGGCTGGAAGCTCCCGCGCCCCATTGTCGACTTTCTTTACCGGCGGAGGATGGCGAAGTTTGTGACCCAGATGGTC
>CAIOHW010000253.1 GCA_903858195.1 Oligoflexia bacterium
AACTTCGAATTCCATCGATCGCGGCGTCAAGCTCCCGGGGCTCCGAGAAGGTTTCGAGAATGTAAGTCTCAAACCGAAGGCCCTTTTGCTCTCGTGCAGTCCTTGCCGCCCGGGCAATGGCTGAGTACTCGGCGCGCACCTCATCCAAGGCCATGGGACCCAGAGGCTCGATCAAAGCCCCCGTGGGGCCGATCGTAAGGGCGATCCGAACTCCAGGTTGGGTAGCCGCCGCCTCGCCCGCAATCCGGAGCGCGGCCTCCAGGATCTCCACCTGACGTCCTGCGATGTCAAACTTGCCCAGCTGCTGGCTCGGGATCGAAAACGTGTTGGTCGTGATGAACTGTGCACCCGCTTCAATGTAGGCGCGGTGAACGGACGCCACATCACCGGGGTTGGTCAGGTTCAG
This sequence comes from Oligoflexia bacterium, assembly GCA_903858195.1. Lineage (GTDB taxonomy): Bacteria > Bdellovibrionota > UBA1018 > UBA1018 > UBA1018 > CAIOHW01. The sequence goes on from CAIOHW010000253.1 coordinate 407, forward strand.
CTCTTCGAATGGGCGATTGATGTAAAATCCCCGCTCATAGAGCTCGGTGGCCATGCCCCCGTCAAAAAGAACGGGCTGGTGCTTCTTGAAGATAGGGTCTTCAGCTGCTCTCACAGCTTCTCGACCTCGCTCATTGGAACCGGCGCCAGTCGTCTGAGTGGCATGACTGATGCCATCCCCGATGGTTTGTAGTGCGTCAGGCAGTAGCGGCTTTCGCGAGGCACCACAGCCGGCGGACCCATCCGCGCACACTCGTCAATCCAGAGTGCCTGCTTGCCGGGCTTGAGCGCCCTGAAGAGCCGCACCAGATAGTCCTTCTTGTAACGGTCGTTGTACATCGTCTCGATCACTGGATCGCTGTCGGACTCCGACTCAGGCGCCACGATCAGGAGCGGAAAATTGAACTCCACCCCGTCAAAGGCCACCCGCTTGCGAAGCGGGTCCACCCAGAGCTCGCCCTTCGGGAATCGGGGCAGCGCCCAGAGACCGCGAAAATCCTCGGCTCGCGACACGAGCCACTCGTTCGTACCCGAAAGACCCCGGCGGGACTCGACCAGCGTCTTGTCTTCACCAAGTAGACTCTTTCCAAGACCGATGTTCGGGTTCTCGAACCCCATGAGCTCGAGCACCGTCGATCCGGCGTCAATTGTGGCGCCGGGCTTGTCGATTTTCCGAGCCCTTTCTCCGGGCGCAAAAACGAGCAGCAGGTCACGCCTTCGGCCCTGATTGAGAAGCGGATATGCGGCATTGGGCATCGCCAGATGGTCCGAGCCCACCACGACCAGAGTCTCTCCGCGCGCATCCTGCGAGCGGATGTGGCGCACGTACTCGGAGATCAGCCGGTCGGCGCAGTGAACCGAGTTCAGCATTCGGTTGCTTCCGTCGCCGTACACGAGTCCCTGACAACTGGGTGTCGTATGGCCCACCGGATGGTGGGTATCGACCGTGAGAGTCACCAGCGCAAAGGGCTCACTCTTGCTGGAGAGCTCGGCAAAACGCTCTCGAGAGATCTCAAAGATCCGGTCATCATAAAGGCCCCACGATGAGCGAGACTCCCCCACCCAGCGCCGGAGGGTCTTTAAATCGCCGACCTCGTTGAAGTTATGGCTCTCAAAAAAGAGGCCCTTGCCCGCAAAGTCCGAATCAGCGCCACCCAAAAAGTGAAGCCGATAGCCCTGCGAAGCCAGATGATCCGACAGGCAGTAGGCGCCCGGAAAAAAGTTGCCGATGCCG
>CAIOHW010000254.1 GCA_903858195.1 Oligoflexia bacterium
CAGACCGTACTGGTTGGTGAAAAACTCCGGGCGCATCTTCGGGATCTCCCAGCCGGGTACATAGGCGTGGAAGCGGTCAAAGAACGCCGAGTCGATCATTGCCTCGGGAAATGGACTGAACAGGTGGCTGGTTTTGACGAGTGACTCGACAGTCTGCCCTTGCGGCAGGTTGCCGACAAAGACCATGGCCGCATTTGCGCTTATCGCCTCACGTCCCCGCGAGAAGGATCCGCTGGCCATGAAATCCTTCATGATCTGAACGCCGTCGTGATCCTTGAAGTTGATTCCGGCCACTTCATCGAATGCCACCACGTCCCATAGGCCGACCAGACCGACCTTACGCGCCCCCATGTTGTAGAACAGGTTGGCAACAGTCGTCTGCCCACCCGAGACCAGAATGCTGTTCGGGCTGATCTCCTTGTAGATGTGGCTCTTCCCCGTCCCGCGCGGACCCAGCTCGGCAAGGTTGAAGTTGTTCTCGACCAGCGGAATCATGCGGGCCAGCAGATGCCACTTCACCCGTTCCTTGAAGCAGGATGGCTCCATGCCCGTTGAGCGGATCAGCGCGTCAATCCAGAGCGCCTCCGTGAATGCCTTGCGCCCTTCAAACAGCGCGGGCATGTCCATGTTGGGCATCTGGATCGGCTTCAGATCGGTGACCAGGAATGGCGAGCCCTTCTGGTTTTCCTCGAAACGATACTGAAGCGTCACGATGCACCAGATACCGCCAACCAGCAGCTTTTCAAACTGGCGAACGTAGGCATCCGAAATCTCGGCATTCTTGACGCCAAGATTGGACAGCAGCGCCTCATAGACATCGCGCTTTTCATTCAGCTTGACGGTCACCTTGTCGATGACCTTGTAACTGCCGCTCTCGCGGATCTTCGACTTGACCTTCTCGGCCTCGTCAGGCCGGACGTAGTTCTCGGTCAGAATCCGTTTCACATTGACCAGTCCGGAATCGATGGTCGCCTGATCATCAGACGCGCAGTACATCCCGAGCAGGTACTCAAGGACATACACCGGAACATTAGCCCCTTCCTTGATGAGCTTGGTCAGGTCCTTGCGCACCACCTTGCCGCCGAACTGCCGATTCAGCAGGGTGTCGAGATTGGTGTCGTTCTCAGGGATTTGTTCAGTCATGATCGGTCTTAGAAGTCATTGGCGAAGGCCAGATCCACTTTGAGCGGAATCCGGATGACCTCCACCTTGGTTTGGACATCCCGCGCGATCAGGAAATGGTCCTTGGCTTTGTCGTAGGCGCCGGATTTGATGGTGAGGATCACCGAGCGCTTGCGCTCGTCCATCAAGCCGGAGGAGCTGTCGAAGGTCACCGTGGCCTCATCGCTGATCAGGGTGTCCCCATCACGCAGGGACACCAGAACAGTGCGCGCCAGAACCCGTTCCGACACCGGCTCGGTTTGAATAAATTCGAAGCGCTGCTTGTTCGTCACCACCTTGTTCGACGATCCCAGCAGACTGAATTCCACGGCACGGGTCTTCGTAGATTCGTTCTCGCTTTCGCGCAGGGTGATCACCGGAACCACGATCTCCTGCGGCATGGCGCTCCCATGAACGAAGCGCGCCCCACCGGCAAAGTGGAACCGGGCCGCGCCACGCGGCACCCAGAAATCCATGCTTCCGGCGCCCGGGGTCGTGCCCGCGGTCACCGCCGTGTTGCCGCACCAGGCTTTGGGGTTCGTGCCGATCCCCTGGCCGAGCACGTAGCGCTTCTTGGCTTTCAGCACGCCCTCGGGCATGTCGCCCAGGCTTGCTTTGTCGGCCTCGTCCAAGGGCGATTCCTGATACAGGAAGCCATGGTCGGCGGTGATCACCACCAAAGAGCCATTCAGACTGTTGACGATGAAAGTGGC
>CAIOHW010000255.1 GCA_903858195.1 Oligoflexia bacterium
CGATCGAAGTCGGCGGGATAGAGCTGCTTGGCGACCTTGTCGGTGTACTCGGCCATGCCGGGGTCCGGCAGGAGGAAGTGATACACTTCGTTGGGCTGCCGGTGCGGATTCAGCGGATCGAGACGGCGCGGAGCCGATTCGAACCACTTGGCACCGCCGCGACTGAAGCTGAGCAGGTGAGCGGGGAAGACCTCACGACGGGCTCCGATGAGACTATTGCCCGCGAAGAGCTGGTATCCGAACCACGGCACTCGAGCGGCCTTGGGCGGTTGCCCCGCTTCGGTCGCCTCGCCATAAATGGCATTGAGCCAGAGGGAGACCTCGGCGAGTTCGGTGGCGATGGGATTGAGGTCCACGCCAAACACGTTGCGGTCGGCGATGTACATCCGGGTCTTCTGCAACTCGGTGGTGTACTGGTCGTGCGGGATGCGGCGTCGGAGTTCGGCCTGCTTCCGCTCGAGATAAGCCTCGGCCAGCTGGTTGACGGCCTCGTTCAAGAACGCGGCGCTGCCCATCGCAGGCTCCACCACGGTGAGCTGGAGGATTTCGTCGGCGCTCTTGCCTTGGAGGAGCTCCTTGAGGGCGTACTTCACCAGGCAGCGGGTGAGCACTTGTGGCGTGTAGTAGCTAGCGCTCTTCTCCCGGTCGCGACCTGCCAGTCGGTAAATGAACGTGTCGCGGGGGTATTTGCGCAGGGTCCTGCGGCCTTGGTCATCGATGTCGTGAACCCGTTCACTGGGTTTGTACTGCTCGATGCGGCTGGCGGGCACGAACCAGGCGCTCTCCATGACATCGGTGCTGCCGCCAGAATCTTCCGTGGCGGCTTCCGCAGCTTCCTCGTCACCGTCGTCGCCGTCCTCCGCCTCGGCCCGGGGTTCCTTCTTTTTCTTCGGCTCGGGCTGCACCTCGTACAGGTCTTCGGGCGCGAAGAAGCCGCGGTAAGACAACAGCGCTTCGTACACGGCCCCCAACTGGTTGATGGACAGCAACTGGTAACTCACCCGGCCCTTGCGACTGCCTTTGGTGAGGGACATCAGGCGGATGACTTGCTGCCAAATGTGATTGGGGAACACCACGCTGTTGAGCAGCGGCGTGGATTCCGGGGCGAACAACCGGCTGTCGAGGCCGGCCAAGGTGAACGCCTCCTTGAGGTTGGCCGACATGGACAGCGCTCGGGTTTCTTGCGACCCGCATCCTTGGGCGATGATGGAAAATAACCGACGCAGCGATTGATCGAAGAAGGTGCCTTGATGGGCAGCCGGCGTGGTGAGGTTGACCAACTCGAGGTCACGCAACGATTCAAGGCTGTAGCCCTTGGCATACACCTCGCTCTTCTGGATGGGCACGTAGCCCAGCTCGGGGCGAGCCTCGATGTAGAAGAGGAACATCAGCCGATAAACAACCCGCAAGCATTCCAGGCTGAGCTCACCGGCTTCGACGGCATCTTTGCCGGAGTAGAATCCCTGCTTGCTGGCCTTGGCCTGCTCGCGGAGTTGCCTTACGGCTTCATTGCCCAAGAGTTCGATGGCTTCGCGGAGGGCATACTTGAGGTCTTCGCTGACGCCGAACGCGTGCTTGTGGGCGTTTTCATCGAGGCCATCCAGCAGGCTGGAGCCGGTATCGGGGGCCAGGCTTTCGCGGTGCAGCAATGCCGATGCCGCCTGGAGGGTGTGAGTGTCCTTGCGGTCGAGGATTTCATTCCAATCGAAGCGCAACAGACGGTTGTTGGGCCACTTGTAGCGGTCGAGCAGCAGCCACTCTTTGAACCCGATGAGGAGGACGAAGCGAGGGGGGTGGTCGGCTCCGAAAATTGCCTCGGAAACCAGCTCCAGCCACGGAGTCTTTTTCAGCAGCGACGGTACTTCCTGACCTCCGTAATGGAGGGGCTGAAGGGTGTGGTCGAGCGGGTCTTCGTCTTCGTGGTCTGGTGTGTAGGCCGGGACGATGAGCAGCCGAGGAGCCTGATGTGGTTCGCCCAAGACCGACCAAACCGGAATCGGCATGTGGGGCTGCAACAGCACGACATCCGGCTTCAGAGAATAGCCCAGGGCCGCCAAGAGCGGCTCGTGCAAAGTTTGATGCGCTATCCACCGTTCGGCCGGTTCACGGAAGCGAGCATGGGCGGCCAACCCGGCGAACCACTTGCCACCGAGACCTGCGAGCCGGCGATGGGGGGCTCGGGCGGCGGCACGTTCGGTGTCGGTGGTTGCGGCGGCGGCGGCCTCTTCAGCGGCCTGCCAGCGTTCGATCTGGGCGCGGATGTCGCCATTGAAGACCTCGGAGAGGTAGTGGTGGCCGTAGAATTCGTTCTCGTTGGCGATTCCTACGAAGCTTTGGATGGTTTGTGCGACAGACATGGTGGGCGGGCTTCGTGAGGTTCAGCGGACAACCGCAGCGAGGACTTGGAGGAAGGGCTGAGGCTCGGTGGTCATGGTGTCTCGCACCCATTGGCGGTACTCATCAAAGACCCGGCGGATTTGTTGGGTCCGTTGTTCGCGTCGGGTGCGCTTGAATTGTTCGGCCTGCTGATTGGCGGCCAAACGCAGCTCGAGCTGTTCGAATTGTCGTTCTTGGAGGCGTTCGAGCTCGGCCAAAGTTCCTGCCAAGCGTTGGGTCATGCTGGCTGAGAAGGATTCTTGTCGATGAACCATGTGAGAGCGCATGGCGGCGACGGCCTGAGGCAATCGAGCCTGGAGAGCCGAGGTGGCCATGGTCTGGGCGCGGTTGGACAGGGTGCCGGCTTTCAATCCGGTTCGTGCCAGGAATGCGGCCAATTCTTCAAGGTTCCAGGAGGCTCCATTCCAAACTGCGGCGCGCCACTCCACCAGCAACGGCTGACCCTTGCGGTTGGGAATCAAGCCCATCAAGAGGACGGCTTGTTCGGTGGCCCCAAGCTGTCCGCACTGGATGACCGGAGCACGGTGGCGACCGAAGGCCGTGAGCACTCGGTCCGAGAGCCAATCAAGAATGGGATGCTGCGGCCACAAGTAATGGATCTTGGGCCAGGTATCCTCTTCAGCACGGGCCTGACGGGCTTCTTCGATGGCTCGGGCTACTGCGAGTCTGTCGCCACACAAGGTGTATCGGTGGTCGGGATTACGGGCCTCAACGGGCAGCGTCAGCTTGAGGCGGTCTTGGAGGTCGAGCGGCGCGGTGAGGGTGAGCGTTTGGGAGGAGTCCTCGATGGTGAATGCGGCGATCGGTGTGGGAATGGACAATTGCTGCAACGCAGTCTTCGCAAACAAGTAGTCGGACCCTTGTTGGGCGGTGCCAAATAATCGGGGCGGCTCTGCGATGAAATCGGTGCTCAGCTTCTTGACCTGACCTTCGGCGGCGGCGGCGTCCGCCTGATTGCACAACTGAAGGAGCAACTCGCCACTGTCTATCGAGGTTAGGTCGTTGGCTTGGGCGGCGACCTCGGCAGCATCGAGTTTTGCTTTGAAGTCTTCCGGCGAAACCCCTTCGGCCATCATTTCGGAAACCTTGGTCACTTCTTTCTCGGGATCGTAGACATTGAGAAAACAGCCTGGGTCACCGAGGTTCTTGTTGGCCTGGTCGTCCTTGGTTTGAAGGATTTCGAGAATGCGCAGGTCACCCTTGATCTTGGGGATGTCGGTGGTGGTGAACAGGTAGGTGATCCGCGGCTTTTGGTTCTGACCGTAGCGGTCCACGCGACCGTTGCGCTGTTGGAAAACCATCAAGGACCACGGGAGGTCGAAGTGGACTAGGCGGTGGCAGAAGTAGTGGAGGTTGAGACCTTCTGAGGCCACGTCCGAACAGAGCAACACCCGGATGGGATCATCTTTGCGGCCGAACCGGTCCACCAGTGTCTGTTGATCCGTGTCGGACATGCCACCATCGAGGGTTTCAAATTGGGAAGGCTTCAATCCCAGGGCCCGGGGCAGTTCCGCTTTCAGCCACTTCAGCGTCTCGATGCGTTCGGAGAAGATCACGACGCGGTCGGACGGGTCTTCGGGGCGCCAGTTCCATTCAGTGCCCTTGAGCAGACCCACCAAACGCTGAAACTTGCTAAAGTTCAGAGCGTGGATGGGGAGCAGTGTCTCTTCGAACTGTTGAAGTGCGCTGATTTCGGTTTGCTCATCGCCGCTGACATTCGCCTTGGCCTGCAACAAGGCGATGCGCCGCCGGGTGGAATCGAGGGCGGCAAAGGGACTCGAGAACATGGCCTTTTGGAGCGCCACACGCTGAAGCTCTTGATGCTTGCCGGAGCGGTGTTCCCCTTTTTGGGTGAAGGGGATGGCGAGAAGAGCCTGGTAGGCGGTCTCTTCTTCGCGACTGGCAGGCTGCCGAACTTGCTCGGTGACGCGCTCCTGGAAGTCGGCGCTCACCTGATCTTTGATGTCCTTCTTGAAGCGGCGGATGACCAAGCCTTTGTCCCGGAAGTCATCGGGCGTGTAGTCTTCGGGATCGCTGATGGCGGTGGGGTCTAACAGGCTCATCAACGAGGCGAAGCTGCGCGCCGAACCGTCGTGGGGCGTGGCCGAAAGGAGCATCAGCGTGTCGGAGCGGCCCGCCAGCAAACGGGCCAGACGAGCCCGCCGCGACATCCCATCTTCGTGACTTCGGGCGGCCACGTTGTGGCACTCGTCGATGATGATGATGTCCCACCAGGCA
>CAIOHW010000256.1 GCA_903858195.1 Oligoflexia bacterium
CGCGAACGCGTGGCCAAGGATCCCAAGTTTGCCGAAGCCAAAAAGGAACTCGAAGAGGCCGGCAAGAACCGTGGGATCGTGAAGCTTGCCGATCTTCGCAAGAAGTCAGCGCAGGAAAAGGCCAAGGAAAAGGCCCAAGAAAAAGCAAAAGAAGGCGAGAAAAAGGACGGCGGCGCTCTTGCCAAGAACTCGCGCAAGGATCGCGAGGCAAAGATCAAGGAGACCGAGGCCCCTCTGGTCAACGAGGCGATCAACATCCTCGTCGACTGGATCCAGCTTTCAGGAGCCTCCCAGCGGACCGTACAGATCTCGCAGGGACGCTAATCGCTAGGGCGAGGTCTCGGCGGGCACGGCGATGGGTTCGCCCTGTTCGACCGTGCGCGCGGCGTTGCGACGTTCGATCACGGTGGTGGTGATCGAGCCCACCCAGCCTGCCGAAGCGACGACGACCGCAAGCCAGAAGATGCGGGTGAGGACTCCCATGGTCTTTTTGTTGAGTTCGAGCATCACTTGCCTCCCTTGAGTTCAGTTGAATGGAGTGCCTTGGAAACAAAGGCATCGGTCCAGAAGACGCCAAATCCCGTGGTGTCAGATCCTGCCAATCCCAGGCCGCCCTTGTTCTCAGCCGACACCAGGTCCATGTGCACCCACGGAGTCTCATCTCCGATGAAGTGCGAGAGGAACGTGGCTGCATAGATGTGGTCGGCGTTGTTGACCGGGGCACACTGGGCGATGTCGGCAATCCGAGATTTGAGCACGTCGCGGTAGTCGCCGCCGATCGGAAAGCTCCAGGTGCGCTCGCCCGATTCATCCCCGGCTTCGACGGCGAGGCGGGCCAGCTCCTGGCGGTTTGAAAAAACAGCCGAGCGACGCGTATCGAGCGAACGGATCGCCGCACCCGTGAGTGTGGCAAAGTCGATGCAAAGGGCGGGTTTCGTGCGGCGCACGAGTGCCAAGGTATCGCTCAGCACCATCCTGCCTTCGGCGTCCGTATCGATGACTTCGATGCTCGTCCCGTCGCAGGCCACGACCACATCATTGGGCTTGTAGGCGGTGGGCGAGATCAAGTTTTCGGCAAGAGCCAGATAGGCATGAACCTCGAACGGGGCGCCGATTCGCGCAAAATAGCCGCACAGGGCGATCGCAAGCGCCGAGCCCGTCATGTCTCCGTGCATGCCCAGCATGTAGCTGCCCGTCTTGATGTTGTACCCGCCCGTATCAAAGCAAAGGCCCTTGCCCACGAGCGCGACGACGGGTGTCTTCGCAGATGATTTCTTTGCTGCCCCTTTGGGACGATACTTGAGGATGGCGATTCCGGCCTCGCTCTGCGGATCGGCGCGGTTCACGGCCAGGAAGGCTCCCGCCTTCTTCTTTTTAAGATCGGAAATCGACCAGAATTCGTACGAGAGCTTGTGCTCGCGTGCAAACTCACGTGCGCGCTTGCGGTAGTTCAGGGGATTGAGCTCATTGGAGGGAAGATCCGCCAGTGTACGAACGAGGTTGTTGGCATCTCCGAGAGCGAGGCCCTGGGATTTGCAGTCTTCGAGCTGGCGGGCTGGAAGCTGAGAAGTCCACTCGAGGCGGGCAAGGACGGCTGACTTGGCAGGGGCCCGCTGGCCAAACGAGATCGGCTTCCATGCGGCCATGCGAGAGAGCGCGGCAATGGCCGTGACGGTCCGGGCGGCAGTGGCCCGGTCGAGAGCCTTTAGATTGATGAGGACTCCGGCCTCGCTTCGCGGGTGTTCCGTGTCAGAAAAGAGGTCGGAGATGGCCTTTCGAAGCTCGGTGTGGAGCTCGTAGGGGGTTGCATGGGGCGAGATGAAGAGTGCCGCAAGCACGGTCCCGTCGTTGAAGTGCAGGCGCGTCGCGAATGCCGATTCGGTCTTCTTCTTCTTCTTGTCC
>CAIOHW010000257.1 GCA_903858195.1 Oligoflexia bacterium
AGATCATCAAGATCACCACGGGTGCTCCGGAGTCGATTTCCGACTACACCAAGGTTCTGCTCAAGGTCGAGATTCAGGCGCCCTTCCTCGCCGTAGGAAAGTTCCTCGAAAAACTGGAACAGTCCGACCTGCTCACCGAGGTCGTTCAAGTGGACGTGACGCGCGTGGATCCCGAACTCAAGCGCTGCACAGTCAAAATCGAGCTCTATTCCTACGCAGCCCGATCATCTGTGACAACCGATTGACGCATCTTCAGCAGCCTCTCAGCTCCCTCTCAGCTTCAGGACGGGATCTTCCGATCAGGATGAAGGGAGACCGCGTAACTCATGTCCGAGTCACAAAAAAAACCAGACGCAGGTGCTGCGACCGTAGGTGAACGGGTCGTCAGGCGCAAGCGGCTGGGCGACATGCTCGTCGAGCGCGGACTCCTTCGTCCTGCCGAGCTCGCGTCGGCCGTCAGGCGAGCCGAGCACGACAAGGTCCCGATTGGAAGCCATCTGGTCTCGGAGGGTCTGATCACCGACACCGATCTGGCACGCGTGCTCGCCGAGCAGCTCGAGATCGAGTTCGAGGACCTCTCAAGAAAAGTGGTTTCGGCCGATGTGCTCAAATCCATCCGCCCCGAAATTGTGCGCGAACACACGCTGCTTCCGTTTGCGCGAGAGGACGGCACGCTCATTGTCGTGACCCCGGATCCGCAACTGATCCAAAGAAGCGACTCAGTGCGAAGCCAGATCCCACAACCTTTCAAGCTCAGGATCGGAGCAAGAAGCCAAATCGAAAAGGTGATTGACCGGCTCTACGGCGCTCCCACCCGCCAGCTCGAGTCGATCGCACGCCACCTGGCAAAGAATCCTGAGGGTACTCCGGCAGCCCTGAATCCCGAACTCAACTTCATGTCGGGCATGGTCACGATCGACGCGCTGCTGGATCGAATGCTCGACATGGCGCTTCGCAACGACTCAAGCGACATCCACATCGATCCGGCAGATGGCTTCATCCGCCTGCGCGAGCGTATGGACGGAGTCCTGCACGAGACCGCTGACCTGGACGAAGCGATCCACCAGAGTTTGATCTCAAAACTCAAGGTGCTCGCGTCGCTCGATATCACCGAAAAACGAAAGCCTCAGGATGGCAGATTCAGATACCGGGTGGCCGGCAGGCTGGTGGATGTGCGCCTCTCGACCCTCCCCACCATTCGAGGCGAGAGGGCAGTGCTCAGAATCCTCGATAAAACCAAGTTCAGAGTGCGCCTCGATGAAATCGGGCTTGAACCCGGGATGGTCGAAGAGATCAGACGACTCCTGCAGCATCCGCATGGAATTTTGCTTGTCACCGGACCCACTGGAAGCGGCAAGACCACCACGGTTTATTCGATGCTTTCGTTTGTCAATGAGAGCGAAAGCAACATCATCACGGTCGAAGATCCGGTCGAATATCAGTTTGACATCATCAACCAGGTGCAGATCAACCCCAAGGCGGGCCTGAATTTTGCCGACCTCCTGCGCAACATCCTGCGCCAGGACCCAGACATCATCATGGTGGGCGAAATTCGTGACAAGGAGACGGCCGACACCGCAATTCGTTCGGCTCTCACCGGCCATCTGGTCATCAGCACGATTCACACCAATGACTCGATCAGCACGATTGCACGCCTGATCGACATGGGGATCGAGCCTTTCCTGATTGCCTCATCCGTGCTCGCAATCCTGTCGCAGCGGCTGGTCAGGCTTCTTTGCTATCACTGCAAAAAAGAAGTCGAGATCACGGAGTCCACTCTCAAGCAACTGCCTCCCGGGATGGCAGATCCGAGCTGGCTTGGGCGTAAGATCTTCGAGCCTGCCGGCTGTTCGGAGTGTCGCAACACGGGGTTCAGGGGACGCACGGCGATCGCCGAGATCCTCGTGCCTGACGAGGAAGTCCGGCGCATGGTGGCCGAACAGGCTCCGCGCGCAACTCTCCTTGAGCACATCCGTAAACATGGGTTCAAGACCATGCGCCTGGAGGGGCTCGACAAGGTATTTTCAGGGGCGACCTCCTTTTCAGAGATCCTACGCAACACGATCTGAAGTCACTGGCCCATGGCCGCACCCTGCATGACCTTCGAGAGCTGCCAGATGGGCAGCATGATGGCCAGCGCAAGCACGCCCACCATGACAAAGATCACTGCAAGCAGCAGGGGCTCAAGAAGCTTTGAGAGATTGTTGAGCTTATAGTCGGTCTCGCGCTTGTAGTGCACGCCCACCTTCTCGAGCACAGGCTCTAGCTTTCCGGCTTCTTCCCCCATGGCGATGAGGCCCGTGAAGACGGTTGGAAAAATTGCGCTCCGGGATAGGCCTGCCGAAAACCTGCCGCCCCGCCTGACTTCTTCTTGCGCCTTGTCGATTTCGACTGCGACCACCTGGTTGTCCACGCTCGTGCGCACGATGCTCAGAGTCTCCAGGATCGGAATGCCACTTCGCACGAGGGTCTCGGTGACGAAACAAAACGAATTCAGATCCAGCTGCAAAAAGAGATCACCCAACACCGGGACCTTGAGCTTGAGCCTGTCCCACTGCAGGCGGCCCCACGAGGTGCCAACCCAATAGGTAAATCCGGCATAGAGGCTTGCAGCAAGCAGCAGGACCAAGGGCCACTGATGGATAAAAAAATCGCTCACTCCCAGCACGAAGCGGGTGATTGGGGGGAGCTGCGCATTATTTGAAACAAAGAACTCTTTGATCTTGGGGA
>CAIOHW010000258.1 GCA_903858195.1 Oligoflexia bacterium
AGATTTCCCGAGCCACCTCTTGTTTACTGGAAGTCAAGAAGGGCTTCAGGTACCTCAAGGTTTACAAGCGTCAGCAGATGCTCAAACGCCCACTTCAAAACCGCCGCACTGGTCAATCCTTCACACCTGCGGTTGATCACCTCACTGATGCCGCATGACTTTCTATCAGCAACGCCAACCTTGGCATTTTCAACAGAGTCCGGGACATCACCGAGTCGCGCGCCAACGCCCGCAGCTTCCAAGGGGGCAAGTCCTCACACGCGATCATGCCTCTGAGTAGTTTCCAGGGGTTTAGGAAATTCGGGGCTTCGCCTACCAATAGTGAGCGACAGAAATTGATATCCGACGTGGTTGAGTCAACTTACGAGAAGAGGAAATACAGTGGCTACAGGCAAGGTGAAGTGGTTCAACGATCAGAAGGGTTATGGATTCATTGCGCCGGATGGCGGCGGCAAGGATATCTTCGTTCACATCAGCGCCGTGGAACGTGCCGGCCTCCGTTCACTTGCTGAGAGCCAGGCGGTTTCCTTTGAGGTGACCACCGATAGGAAGAGCGGAAAGGACTCTGCAGAGCAGTTGCGCGCCCTCTGATCTTTGGTGAAGAGGCCAAAGAAGACGAAAGCCACGGCCAAGGCGCTCACCAGATCTGCCAGGACGAAGAAGGAAATTTCCGCCAAGTCTGTGAAGGCAAGTAAGCCTGCAGCCAGTCAGCTTGGACGCCCATCTCCTTCCGGCGCTGTTCGACAACACGACCAGAAAGGCCGGCATGGCACCGCGAACGCTGGTTGCCGAAGTGGCTCTCCGCAACAAGGCCTTCGGTGAGTACCAAGCCGACGCGGCTCGCAACCTCGCGGCGGAAAACAGGGATGGTATGTGATGTCGCCTCTTACAAGGTTTCAACGAGCTACTGACTTCATCGCTGCGGGCGACCGCATTTCCGGCGCAGCTGAGCTTCGCATGGCGATCACGGCCATCGACAAGACAGGCCGTGACTTCAGAATCCGCGCCCACATCGCCGAGCTGCTCGAGGTGGTCGAGCGGAAGCTTGCCCCCTGCAAGCAAGGTCCAAGAATTTCCGGAAAGAGCGTCGCTCCTTCCAGAGATGGTCAGCATGAGTCTCATTGATTGGATTATGCTGATTTCAGATGTCGAGTGGTTGTTCTCCATGAAGAGCTGAGCCGGGCTTTCCATTGAGGAGTGAGCCACCTCGGATTTTGGATTTTGGCTCCAGCTGAGGTCAAGGGATGGCTTGTCTCCTTCTCTTTTCGCGCTTCGGTGTCTGAGCTTACCTTGAAGCGGATGCCATCGTTGCCGGTCTCAAGGATGTGGCAGCAGTGGATCAGGCGGTCGAGTAATGCCGTGGTTATTCTGGCATCGCCGTGGACGGTGCTCCATTCATTGAATCTTTGGTTGGTGGTGATGACGACGCTGTTCTGGTCGCAAAACTTGCTCAGCAGATGGAGTAGTAGCGCGCCGCCCGAGGCTGTGCCGACCGTAAATCGAATGTGGCTTGCCAATCAGCCCTTGCTGGGTGATACTTTCGGACAGTCGCAGATATTTTCCGGCTGATCTGGGGCGCGATTGCAGAGTTTTTCTCATCACAGGTACATCTGCAAACGGAAATCCTTGCGTTGCGCCAACAGATCAATGTTTTGCGCCGGACAAAGACCTGAACGGCTGGTCCTTGCCACTACTGCCCGGCTGCTCTTTAGTTCGGTTGCATCACCTGCACCCGGCACTCTGAATGCCCCGACGATTGCCAAGCCCGAGACAGCGACAGGTGGCCCGAGAAATCTGAACAGGGTGGATAAGTGGACTTTCCGCGCAACGGCGGCATGATTGCCGCGAAGCGAGGAGACTGCAATGAGCAGAAGACCACCCGGGATCACAATCAGGCTTTCAAGGCGAAAGTTGCCCTGGCAGCGATCAAGGGAGAGAAGACCCTGGTCGAACTACTGCAGGATTTTGACGTTCATCCGAACCAGATCAAGCAGTGGCGCGATCAGCTTCTGGAAGGAGTGACTGAGATTTCTGGGGAGGCCGGGAAGGCCGAGGCCGCGCCGGTGATTGACGTAGGATCGCTGCACGCCAAGATCGGCGAACTGACGCTGGAGAATGATTTTTTGTCCGGCGCGCTCGGCAAGGCGGGTCTGCTGGCGAGCGCAAAGCGATGATTGACCGGCGTTCTGAGTTGAGCGTGACCCGGCAGGCGAAGCTGCTGGGGATCGGCCGGGGGAGCGTCTACTACTGTCCCAGACCTGTTTCCGAAGCGGACCTGAAGCTGATGGAGCGGATCGACAGGCTGCACCTCGAGTTGCCCTTTGCGGGGAGCCGGATGCTTCAGGGACTCTTGAAGCAAGAGGGCTTTGAAATCGGCCGGCTGCATGTGGCAACGCTGATGAAGCGCATGGGGATCGAGGCTTTGTACCGGCGGCCGAACACCTCGAAGCCGGCGCCTGGCCACAAGATCTACCCCTATCTGTTGCGCGGCCTGGTGATCGACAGGCCAAACCAGGTCTGGGCCATGGATATCACCTACAGTGCGCCTCGCGCGCATATGTCTGGAATGCAAAGAAGAAAGGAGGAAATTAACAAATGCCTTGCCCCCTGCTGCAAGGGGGCATGAGCCCAAGCGGCGGTGACCTGCTGTCAACTGGCAGGGTGATGTAGCCCGCAGGTAAAGGGGATTGAGGCGAAGCCGTTACGCCGAGATGGTCCCCGAGGCTGTAGCGCTGGAAGGTTGAGGAACACGAACCGGTTAATCCGCAT
>CAIOHW010000259.1 GCA_903858195.1 Oligoflexia bacterium
CCACTACGTCGCGCCCTTGCCCGAACGCCATACGCCACAACCGCGTGGCCGACACCTTCTCGGCTCAGTCCGAGCACGACCGGAAAACCCTCAAGAATAGACTCAACAATGTCGTCGGATTTCATGGATTGAAGAGTTATCGACGCAGTGGCTTGCCCCAGATCGCACAGCCGAGCCTCCAGATCAGGACATAACGCTCGGACAATGATAGGACAGTTACCACCCTGACTAGGATTCAGAGTCGAGAAGTAGTCAGCCAAGATAGCTTGCTGAGTAGACGGGGCCTCCCCGCCCGAGTTCCGGCTTTCCATGAATCTGATGCCACGGAATCTGCTCACCGTTTCAGCGCAGGCAGCCCAGCACCAACGAGGATCTTCCTGAGCCCTCACGAACTCCTCGAAGTCCATCAAGGTCGCGTCAAAATAGCCCTCTTCCATCGCCTTTACCTGACAGCGCGCCGATTCGGACATCGGCGGCCCCACGAAGGACTCCCCATCCTCAGCTTGGGAAATGAAGGTAACTTCCGGAACCGGGATGGCAAATTGAGGCAAGCATCCCGAGGAGAGAACATATGAACCCGGCGGAGTGACCGCCTTCGACGAAGATGCCAGCTCGGGCCCATTCCTGGCAATGCTGGGACATCCAGCAAGACACGGCAGCAGGGCCGGCAAGAGGATCCGAGCAACGAAAATAAGGCGCATAATGGAGGCTCCTACGATCAACTTGACTTGAAAAAAAAATTGATGAGATCTGCAACGACCCCAGAGGACTCTTCTGACAATTTGAATGAAAGGCCGTAGCAAACCGAAGCAGCGACCGCAATGGCCGCGTGAAGCAGGGCAAAGACCACGCTCGTCAATGCATACTCGTGCACCATTAAGTCAAGGCGCGCACCAAGGTCGCTTGGATTACTTGAAGCCAGCGACAGCAGATACTCTCGATCCGAATCAAAGCCGCGCGACTCGATAAAATCCGCAGAAACACAATTTTGAATTGTGATCGGCAAGTACACCATGACTCGCAAGTCATCTGGATCGACAGAGGCTGCGCCTACACTCGGACGGAAATCGGAATCGATTCGCTCAATCTTTGTCGACTTTGCGCTGCCTTCAAAGACACTTCGATTTATCGCTGTCTTGTGTATGCAAAAATCGCTTGCCACAACAAGCATAACGATCAAGAAGAGTGCTATGCACGCGTACAAGAATGGCGAATGAACGATTGGTCGATCATTCCGGCCGCCGGCGCTCGCTTCAGGATCGCTCAAACGACGTGCGATTGACCGAGCGCGGCTGAAGGCAGTGAACGAGCAGAGCGAGACCGCAGCCAAAAAGAATTTTGAGTGCTCCTGCAAGTACCAATTAGCGCCAGAGAACTTGGGAATGAAGTAGACAAAAATCAGCGCAGGAAGAAAGGCTCCAAAGAACAAATGGCCTAGCGTGGCCAGGCGTCGCCGCCATTCAGCAATGCCGCCCGTCGAAGCAGAATCCGGGGAGGAGCGCTTCGCCTCCCCGCCAGAGCTCCCGGGCCCGCCTTGATGGCTATCCTTTTTATTCTTCTTTTTCGGCACGTCAGGATGATTCGCTATTTCAGATTACGTTGAGACTGCGAGCTAGGCGCAGCCTGGATCGCACCTGCCTGAACGTGAATGGCGCGGTCCCCGAGGTGGAGCGTGATTTTATTGCCTGTTGCGCTCAATTCATGAGCGTTTGGGTTCACGACGAAATACTCGAAACGATCGCCTTTCCGGAGAACGATATTCTGTATTCCGGTGTTGATCTTGACTGAGGCGGTGTTTTTTCGAAAAATGTCGAACCACTCGCCATCAAACTGTCCTGATTTTCGCGAACGCTTATATCGATCATGACCGCCATTGCTTTTCGCCCAGGTGAGTTCGTCGATGATGTAAACCTCGGCGTCGCTTGGATCGGTTTCGATCGTGACTTCAAAGTACTTTCCGCCCCCATGCAGCGTTGTGCAACTCGAAATTAGTGCAGTGAAGAGAGTGCCTAGGCACATCACAAGCGCCAAGCGAGTAGCAAATTCAAATCTGATTCGCAGGAAACTAAAGGTCATTGGGGCTCTTCTTTGGAGGTGTAGGACGTCTATATGTCTGTGGATCTACAGTAAGTTGGGGCGGTGCCGATGATTATCTTAGTGCCAGGAGAGGCGGGTTGTCTGCTAACGGGATGGCGACGGTGGAGTCGGAGTCCTTGGGGGAGTGGGTGGCGAGGGCGAGGAGGTGGAGGGAGGGGGTGATGACGGGGCTGCCGCTCATGCCGTGGAGGAGCGGGGCGGAGATGTGGAGGGTGCTGGCGCCGAGCAGGGTCAGGTGGCCGGTGACGTGGACGACCTCGGCGGGCTTGCCGGTGCCGTGGCCGGCGAGGACGACGGGGTCGTGGAGCTTGGGGGGCTCGGGGGCGAACTCGAGGGCGGGATGGGTGAAGTCCGGGTGGTCGCGCACGAGGAAGGCGGCGAGGTCGGGCGCGGCGGTGCGTCCGTCGGGCCCCGTCGAGGGCGGCGCGACGAGGAGCGGGAGCGGCGTGCGGGCAGTGTCGAGGAGCAGGCGGCCGGCGTGGGAGATGCGGTGGGTGTGGCCATCGCAGGTGTAGCCGCGCTTGTCGTCGCCGAGGAACTGACAGGGAAACAGGACATGGCGGGCGGACAGCAGGTAGCCGCCGGAGGCCAGAAAAGCCGTGCCTTGGCGCGACGAGTCGTGGGGCGGAACGCCGCTGTCCGCGGGAGGCACCAGCTTGCAGGTGGTGCGGACGTGGAAGATCGAGCGTTCGAGTCGCGCGGCGAGCTCCCGGTTGGCGTGGCTCCACTCGGCGGCGAGCTCGGCGCCCAGAAGCTCGCGCTGGCGACTGGCATGGAGCAGGGATGCCAGCAGGAGCAGGGCGAGGACCGCCACAGACGCGAGGGCAAGGCGCAAGTGCCGTGTCGTGCTCGCCGCGGCGACCTCGAGAGCCTGCAGGCGCTGGGCCTGCTCGATCATCTCCTCGATCAGCGCTTCCGCGTCCGCGCCGAGCTGCGCGCCGAGGCGCGTCAGGTAGCGCTCCTCCTCTGGAGTCAACCTGCCGAGGTTGGCCAGCGTCGCAAGCGCACGCGCAACGGCGCGAGGCTCACCATGGACCGCGGCGAGTTCTTCGGGCGTGAGTTGATCGAGGCTCGAAACGGCGGAGAGCGACTGTACCTGCGCGAGCGGCCAGCCGAGGCGCTCGAAGAACGCGCGGTGCTCCTCGAGGATGGCACTCTCCGCGCGCGTCGTGCGGCGGTCTGCATTCGCGACCCCGAGCAAGAGGCGATACACCGCCCGTCGCGCGTCGTCCGAGAGGTGCGCGTGCACTTCAGGCCCCATGGGAGGCTCCGAGGCGCGAGCCACTGGTGACGGAGGCGCGGGCGCCGTGGGGCGCATCGCAGGCGACGCGGGTCTTGGGGGGGCGAGCAAGCATCGGG
>CAIOHW010000260.1 GCA_903858195.1 Oligoflexia bacterium
GGATGGCCCAGCGAGATGCCGCCCCCCCAGACATTGAGCCTGTCATTGGGAATCTCAAGCTCCTTGCGGGCAGCCATCGCCACCACTGCAAACGCCTCGTTCACTTCCCAGAGATCGACCTGCGATTTTTCCCAGCCAGCCGCTTTCATCGCACGCCGCATGGCCTCGGCAGGAGCCGTGGTGAACCACTCGGGCTCCTGAGCATGCGTGCCGTACGAAACCAACCTGGCAAGCGGCTTCAGACCGAGTTCGCGAGCCTTTTCAGCCGACATGAGCACCAGTGCCGCAGCTCCGTCGTTCAGGGTCGAGGCGTTGGCGGCGGTAACACTTCCCGCCTTGTCAAAAGCGGGCTTCAGGGTCGGGATCTTGTCGAACTGGACCTTGGAAGGCCCTTCGTCGGCATCGACCACCACATCACCCTTCTTGGAGGCAATCTTCACAGGAGCGATCTCGGCCTTGAAACGGCCCGAGGCCTGCGCCTCCTGCGCGCGCTGGAAGCTCTGAATGGCGAATGCGTCCTGCTCTTCGCGCGAGAATTTCCATTCGCGCGCGCAAAGCTCACCGCAGTTGCCCATGTGCTGGTTCTTGTAGGGATCCCAGAGTCCGTCATGGATCATTCCATCGAGCATCTGTGCATGCCCCATGCGGGCGCCGCCGCGCATGGAGGGCGCCAGATAGGGTGCGTTGCTCATGCTCTCCATGCCACCTGCAATCACAACCTCGGAGTCTCCAAGCCGGATCGACTGCATGCCCAGCATCACGGCTTTCATGCCGCTGCCGCAAACCTTGTTGATCGTCGTTGCCGGAACTGACTTCGAAAGCCCCGCACCCAGCGCTGCCTGCCTGGCGGGGGCCTGTCCGACGCCGGCCTGAAGCACATGCCCCATGAGCACTTCGCCCACCTGATCGGCCATAACTCCCGCCCGCTCCAGCGCAGCCCGGATCGCCGCCGCCCCGAGTTGCGGGGCGCTCAAGCCTGCAAGAGCCCCTTGAAAGGCTCCCTGGGGGGTTCTGGCCATCGACACGACAACGACTTCGCGAATGGAATTCATGGCCCAAGGTTCTAGCTCCGCTTGCTGCAAATTCCAGTGAATTGTGGCATTCGTACTGCCATGTCGAGACTGCAGATCCGCCGCACCCTGCTCTGGCTCTTTCTTGCGCTTGCGCTTCCCGGCACTCCCGGCTTCTCGGGCACCATCGCGCCGCAGGAACTTCCCGACCTGGTCGAGAAGGTGCTTCCGGGCGTCGTCAACATCAGCACGACGACGATCTCCCAGCAGACGCTCGAGGGAATGGAGGATTTCTTCCAGTTCTGGGGAATCCCCCGAGAGCGCAAGCAGAGCTCGCTTGGCTCAGGCTTCATCATCAATGCCGAAGAGGGTCTGGTCATCACCAACCACCACGTGGTGAGCCGCGCAACCGAGGTTCAGGTGAGCCTCGTGGACAAGAAATCCTACCCAGCCCGGATCCTGGGGTCCGACCCCAAGCTCGATCTCGCGCTCCTTCGCATCACCGACGGCAAGACCTCACGCCCGCCCCCGGGGCTGCGCTCGGTGCCCATGGGCGACTCCGACCAGGTGCGCATCGCCGAGCCCGTGTTTGCCGTGGGTAATCCCTTCAGCCTCCAGCACACCGTGACGGTGGGCATCATTTCGGCCAAGAACCGCACGATCGGCATCGGCCCGCTCGACAACTTTCTGCAGACCGACGCTTCGATCAATCCCGGTAACTCCGGCGGCCCCCTCTTCAACTTCAAAGGCGAAGTGATCGGGATCAATACCGCCATCTTCTCGCGGAGCGGTCAGAGCGGCGGACTTGGATTTGCCATTCCGGTCAACGAGGCAAGATCCGCGATCGATGCACTCAAGCGATATGGCCGCGTACCCCGTCCCTGGCTCGGGATCCTCACCGAGCGCGTCACCCCTGCACTTTCACGGTACTACGGACTTGGCTCGCAAGAAGGGGTCCTCATCTACCGACTCGTTCAGCGCGCTCCGGCAGCCCGTGCGGGCCTTCGATCGGGCGACATCATTGTCACTGTCGACGGCAATCGCGTGCAGGACGCCTATGACATCGAGAGACTCATGTATCGCAAGAAACCCAACGACACGGTCATGCTGGGAGTGGTTCGCGGAGAAGCCACGCTTGAACGCTCCGTCAAGATGAGCGAACTGCCGACGACCGAAGAACTCCCACAAGGAATGCTTTAAGCGGGGACACTCCCCCACAGGAGACACCATGAATACAGAACAGTTGCACTTGAGGCGCAAGGGAACCGACAGCAGGAGTTCCGCACTCCCCTCCGACTACCTCAGGATGGTGGAAGAGGTTTTTGTCACGAACTTCTCCGAGCAGGTTTCGAAGCTTGCGCTCAATCCCGCGCCAGCCTTCGTGGCAGGCGGAGAGGTCTACGCCGACGAGATCGTCGTTCGAGTCGCGCTCGTTCAGGAAGGTCGCCTGGCAGGGACCACCGTGCACGCCAGCTCGGATTTCGACCCCCAGGCGAGTTCCCCGAAGATCGAGGACCTGCTGTCGCTTTGCGTGGATGCCCTCGGTGAGGTTTTCGGCGGACTCTTTGAAACGCCCGATGTCCTGCTCACGGCCAGCATGGCCGAGATTGCTGGCCTGCCACTCGAATGGACCCAGATTGATGTCTCCAAGCGCAAGATCTTCGTGCGAGTCGACAAGACCAATCCCGTGCTGGACAGTGCTGCCGATGAGTGGCTTGCCAAGCACGACCCCGAACACGCTCGCGGAGTGAGGGAATCGGATGAAGCTGCCGAGCAGCTTTTTGTGCTCCCGCCCAAGGCAGGCAAGAAGCCGCTTCACTGAGGCCTGAAGGGAAGACCCCTTCCCGGCCATCGTCGCGTTAAAAGGTGTCAGTGTCCTCTTCGAACTCGCGCTTGAGCGAGTCGATGCCGACATCCGAGTCGCCGGATGCAGCGGCTTCTCCCTCGAA
>CAIOHW010000261.1 GCA_903858195.1 Oligoflexia bacterium
CACGCCGACGCCCGTTACGATGCCTGCTCCGGGGGCCTGGCCCTCGTACATGTCAAAAGCCGCAAGCGGAGAGAGCTCCAGAAAGCTTGATCCGGGGTCGGTGAGTGCCTGGATCCGGTCGCGGGCCAGCAGCTTTCCGCGCGAAGTGTGCTTTTCGCGGGCTTCAGCTCCGCCGCCTCCCCGGGCTGACGCGATCCGGGACTCGAGCTCGGAGGCGAGCTGGTGATGGTGCTCGGCGTTGGATTTGAATTCCGCCGAAGAGGACTGGATCTGGGACTTGAGGACGGGGCTTTCGATTGCCATACCCTTGTTTTGTCCGAGGAAGAGGGTGGAAGCAAGCTCGCATCTGGGCTACTTTTTGAGTCATGCAGAAACCGGTTTTCGGCCCTTACCAGACACTCAAGGTCGAGTTGGACTCAAGTGAGTTTCCCGGCGTGCTTTCAGTGAAGCTGAACCGCCCCGACATTCGAAATGCGTTCAATGAAACGATGATCGACGAGCTGACCCGGGTCTTTTCGCAAGATGCTCTCCACTCCGAAGTCCGGATCATCACGCTGGGGGGCGAGGGCCCCGCCTTTTCGGCTGGGGGTGATCTCAACTGGATGAAGCGGTCTGTGTCGCTCAACCTCGAGCAGAACCTCACCGAGACCCGAACCCTTTCGAAGATGTTCGCCACCATGAACGAGTGTCCGAAGCCGCTGGTGGGCTTCATCCACGGAGCCGCGATCGGCGGCGGAGTGGGCCTCACCAGTGTCTGCGACATCGTCGTGGCAACCCAAGACACGCAGTTCAGCTTGAGTGAAGTCAGGCTCGGCATCGTGCCGGCCTGCATCGGCCCTTTTGTGACGGCCAAGATCGGCGCCACGCACTCGCGTGCGCTTTTTATCAGTGCCGAGCGATTCAGTGCCCGCAGAGCTCTTGAGATTGGCCTCATCCACGAGATGGTCTCGGATGCGATCGCACTTGAGTCGGCCCGCGGCAGGCTGCTGGGCAACATGCTCCAGTGCGGACCGCAGGCCATGTCGGTTGCAAAAAAGCTCGTGCTCGATCTCACCTGGCCCGAACGGCGTGAGCAGCAGACCGACTGCATCGAGTATGTCTCGCGCACGCTGGCTGAGCTCCGCGTCTCGCCCGAGGGACAGGAAGGGCTCAAGGCCTTTCTTGAGAAGCGAAAGCCGGGTTGGATCCCCTGAGGTATAATATGGGCTCGCAGCAGCACAAGGTTCTCGTGGCCAATCGAAGTGAGATCGCCTGCCGCGTCTTTCAGGCCTGTCGCGAGATGGGCATCCCCACGGTCGCCATCTGCGCTCCGGGCGACGAGCAGGCCCGCCACCTGACTTATGCCGATGAAGTCATGCCCGTCACGCGCTACCTCGATATCGAGAGCGTCGTTGCAGCCGCCAAAAAGTCAGGCGCCACTCTCATCCATCCCGGTTACGGCTTTTTGAGCGAGCGCCCCGAGTTTGCCGACGCCTGCGAAAAGGCCGGCATCACATTTGTGGGCCCTCGGTCCGAGACCATGCGGGCCCTGGGCGAAAAGATCGCAGCCAAGGAGCTGGCCGAGAGAGCTCAAGTGCCGACTCTGCCCTGGGCAAAAGTCAAACCAGCCGAAGATCTTGCTGCTGCGGCGTCGCGCGTGGGCTTTCCGCTCCTGCTCAAGGCTTCGGCCGGGGGGGGCGGCAAGGGCATGAGGCGCGTGAACCAGCCGTCCGAACTCAAGGAAGCCGCAGAGAGCGCCTCGGCTGAGGCCATTTCCGCCTTTGGTGATGGAACGCTCTTTTTGGAGAGGCTGGTCGAAAACCCTCGCCACATTGAAGTGCAGGTCTTTGGCGATGGCAAAGGCGGCGGAGTACACCTCTACGAGCGTGAGTGTTCGCTCCAGCGGCGCCATCAAAAAGTCTGGGAAGAAGCTCCCGCCCCTCATCTGAAGCCCGAAACGCGGCAGGGACTGCTCGAAGCGGCCATGCGGCTCGTGCGAGAGGTGAAGTACCGCAGCGCCGGGACTCTGGAGTTCTTGCTGGATGGGCAGGGTGGATTTTACTTCCTGGAGATGAACAC
>CAIOHW010000262.1 GCA_903858195.1 Oligoflexia bacterium
GCAATGAAATCAGCCGGAAAGCCCTTCTTGAATTCTTCGCTGTGGGTGCGCGGATAACCCCACTGCGCGTAAGGCATCGAGCCCGATTCAAACCAGCAATCGAGCACTCCCTGGACTCGCTTGAGCGGGCTCTTTCCAGTCGGGCTTGGGATCGTGATGTGATCGACGATATCGATATGAAGATCATCGACCTTCTTTCCCGAAAGCTTTTCAAGCTCGTCGCGCGAGCCGATACAGATGATCTCGCCCTCCGGATTGCGCCAAATCGGAAGCGGGGTGCCCCAAAAGCGGTTGCGCGAGATGGCCCAATCGCGGGCGTTTTCAAGCCAGTTGCCAAAGCGCCCATCGCGCAGGTGCTCGGGCACCCAGCGGGTGGTCTGGTTGTTGGCGACAATGCGGTCCTTGATCTTTTCGACCGCAACAAACCACGAAGACACGGCCTTGTAGATGAGCGGAGTGTCCGAGCGCCAGCAGTAGGGATAGCTGTGCATGATCGTGTCTTGCTTGAACAGGCGCCCGCGGCGCTTGAGTTCTGCAATGATGTCCTTGTCGGCCTCCTTCACGCGCCTGCCGGCGTAATCGGGCACTGAGGCCATGAACATCCCGTCATCATCGACGGGATTGACCATGGGCATGCCTTCTTTCTGGCAGGCGTAATAGTCTTCCTCACCAAAGGCCGGAGCCATGTGCACGATGCCGGTGCCGCTCTCGGTCGTGACGTGATCGCTGTGGATGACCTTGAAGGCGCCCTCTTTGGCCTTGTCGGCAAAGTAGCTAAACAGAGGCTCGTACTTGAGTCCGAGCAGCTTTTCGCCCTTGAGGGTCTCGAGCGTTTCCGTTTCTTCTTCGCCGTCCTTCTGGGGTTTTTTCCAGAAGTTTTTGGCGAGAGCAGCGGCAAGAATCACCACACGGCCTGAGGCCTTTTCGCGCACGCGCACGTAATCGATGTCGCGGCCGACGGCGAGGCCGAGGTTGCTCGGCAAAGTCCACGGGGTCGTCGTCCAGGCCAGGAAGTGCTCATTCGTGACCTCGCCCTTCGGTCCGAGCACCGGAAAGCTCACGGTGATCGCAGGATCCTGCACTTCTTTGTAGTTGAGGTTCGCTTCGAAGTTCGAGAGCGGGGTCGATACGCCGACCGAGTAAGGCACGACCTTGTAGCCTTCGTAGATCAGGCCCTTCTTGTACATCTCCTGAAACACCCACCACACGCTCTGCATGAATTCCACGCTCATGGTGAAGTAGGCGTTTTCCATGTCGACCCAGCGACCCACCCGGCGCACGGTCTTCTTCCACTCTTGAGAGTACCGTTGGACGATCGAGCGGCAGGCGGCGTTGTACTTGTCGACCCCCATCTCGATGATCTGCTTGGAGCTCTCGAGCTTGTGGGCCTTGTTGATCTCGTACTCAACCGGAAGTCCGTGGCAGTCCCAGCCAAAGCGCCGGGGCACGCGATAGCCCTTCATCGTCCAGTAGCGCGGCACGATGTCCTTGAGCACGCCCGCCATGATGTGGCCGTAGTGCGGGAGACCCGTGGCAAACGGAGGACCATCGTAAAAGCTGTAGGGCTTGGCCGTGGCCGAGGCCTCCAGGGTCTTTTCGAAGATCTTTTTTGCGTCCCAGTACGAGAGCGTCTGCTCTTCGAGGCCTGGCAAATTCACGCTGGAACCAACGGGCTGGTAGACGGACATTGAAGCTTTATATGGGATCGGATCCCTGTTGGTCTAGCCCCGCGTCATCTCGCTCCGGGTCATCTAGCTGCGGGTCAGGTACGTGATCACCAGCGCATTCACAAAGTCGATGAAACAGGCCCCCACCAGCGGCACCACCACAAAGGCCCTGCCCGGGTGGCCAAACCTGCCCGAGTGCCGTGCGGTCACGGCATTCATGTTGGCCATGGCATTGGCCGTCGTACCCAGCATGAAGCCCACAAACCCCCCGCTCATGACGGCCGCATCAAAGTCCCGCCCAAAAAAACGAAACACCACGACCCGAGCCAACCACACGACCACTGAGGCCTGGACGACCAGGATCACGACCAGCACGCCCGCAAGCGAAGCAAGCTGGCTGAACTGGAGCGTCATCGTCGCCACGACCAGAAAGTAGGCAAGGCAGATCGAGCCCAGTTCGTCGATCAGCTCACCCGAAAGGAGCCTTTTACGCCCATTGCGCTCTCGAAAATCACCCACGTTGCGGACCACTGCCGCAACCAGCATCGAACCGATGTAGATCGGAAGCGTGATGCCGTGGTCCTGGATCCACTTCCCGAGAAGCGAACCCACCGCCATGACGATCAAAAAGTTGATCGTCTGGGCGAGGAACTTGGCCCAGCTGATGCCCAGCTGTTCCGCCAGTTGGGCACCGGTTTCCGCGAGGGATGTGGCGAGCATGGCTCGACGTCCCCGGGAC
>CAIOHW010000263.1 GCA_903858195.1 Oligoflexia bacterium
CTTGGGCGAGATGATCTCGCGCAGGCCCACCGAATCAGCATTCTCGGTGGGAACCATGATCGTCATTTGGTTCTCGACGACCTGGAGGACGTAAAACTTCTTTTTCTTGCCGCCAACATCCCGCTCATCGATCCGCTTCACGACGGTCACACCGTGGGCTGGATAAACTGCATTGTCGCCGACTTTAAACAACGTATTTGCCATTCGCACTACCTCACAAACGGACTGCGGGAACTTAGCACTTCCGGGTGCCTGAGTCAAACATGACACGCCTTGTAGGAAATTTTAAGTCATTGATATTGCTCGGGTTTAATTGCTGGGTCCGAAAAACCGTCAAATTTCTGGAGAAAAACTTCCGCATACGTCCCGCTTCCACTGCAGCCGACTAGAGCAAGGGAGATGCCGGCCGGCGCATCCACCCAACCCGTTGAAGTTCTTGGGGAGGCCGCCGAAGACAAAAAAAAGCCCCGGAGCGCGGAGGCTCCGGGGCCTTACAACTGCCCAAAACTTGGACAGAGCAGACTTTAGGCGTCGCTCATGATGTCGAACGGAGCCTTCCCCAGCTCATAGGCTTTCTCGGCGATGTACTTCATCAGCTCGTCATCATTGCGATCCATGGTGCTGAAATGAGTCTTGATGCGCCTCCCCGCCCGATTGAAGAAATTGGCGGCCAGTGCAATCTCATACTCGCACGCCTCCACTCCACGGGCCTGGATCTGGGAGGTCACCCTCGAAAGGGTGCACATCATCGCATAGAGATCGATTGCGATCTCCGCCAGTCTCTTCTGGGCAAACTGCATGAGGTGGATCTCCCTTCCATGCCGCCTGATCAGCACCTGCACCTGGGCTGCAAACTCGACCACGAACTCCTCGATCATGGCGGCCTGCTTCTTGAGCGCCGGATGTGCCTGAGTGATGGTCTGGCCGAAAACCCTCTGCCTGACATTCCTGACGGCAAACTCGCTCACAATACCCAGACCCTTGAGCGGATGCTTGATGGCATCGGCAAGGCCGGCAAGCTCCTGGCCGGGGCCCTGCATCCCCGAGAGCGCCACGAATGCTCGCAGGACCTCGTTCGTACCCTCGAAGATGCGATTGATCCTGGCATCACGCATGGCGCGCTCGAAAGGGTACTCCTTCATGTAGCCCAGCCCCGCCCAGATCTGGATGGTCTCGTCGACCACCTCCCAGAGCATCTCGGTGGCAAAAACCTTGGCCGCCGCGCTCTCGAGCGAGTAATCCACATCTCCCCGGTCAATCAGGCTCGTGGTCATGTAAACCACGCTTTCGGCAGCGTAGCTGTTCGACATCATCCGGGCGATCTTCTCTTTGACCATCCCGAACTCACCGATCTTCTTCTTGAACTGCACACGTTCGTTGCAGTGGGTGATCGAGTCGGCAATGAGCTTCTTGGATGCCCCCACGCTGCCTGCGGCCAGGCCCATGCGCCCGTGATTGAGCACGCCCATGGCGACCTTGAAGCCCTGTCCAACGCCCCCGATCACATTCTCCACTGGCACGCGGACCTGATCGAAGTGAATGGCGTTCGTCCAAGACGCGCGAATCCCGAGCTTGTGCTCGGGCGGCCCCACCGTCACGCCCTGCGATGGCATCTCCAGTCCAAAGCAGGTCACCTTCTCCGACATCTCACCGGTTTTCGGGTCCTTGACTTCGGTCTTGGCAAATACGGTCATGAAGTCGGCAATGCCGCCGTTTGTGATCCAAAGCTTGTTGCCCGTTAAAATGTAGTGCTTGCCATCGGCCGAGAGCGTGGCCTTGGTCTTGATCGAGGCTGCGTCCGAACCGCTTCCGGGCTCGGTCAGGCAGTAACAGGCGACCCAGGAGCCCGACGCAAGCTTCGGAAGCCAGCGCTTCTTCTGCTCGTCGCTTCCAAAAAGCAGCGCCGCCTTGTAGCCGATGCTCTGGTGGGCTCCGAGCGTCACGGCAAGCGAAGCATCCACGGTCGAGAGCATCTGAAACACTCGTGCGTAAGCAATCTGCTTGAACCCGAGCCCGCCGAGCTCCTCGGGCACGCCAAGCCCCATCAGTCCGAGTTCAGCCGCCATGCTGACGACCTCACGAGGCATCTTCCCCTCGTCATCCCACTTTTCCGAATGCACATGCTCCTTGGCAAACTTGTCGATCGAGTCGAGGACCATCGAGACTGTCTCGGAGGTTTCCTTGGCCATCTTTGGATACGGAAAGAGCAGGTCTTCGCGCAGCTCTCCGAAGAAGAGCGACTTCATGAGAGAGTTTTGGGACATGTCCTTGGTCTGTGCCATCTTGTTTTCCTCGGATCAGGGGCAGTTGATCCACTCCATCCTACACGATCCTCCTGACAAATTGTCAGGAGCGAGCCGCAGCGCACCGGCTGATTTGACAATTTGTCAAAGGTTCGTGTCAGCGAACCAACACCTTCGCTGCAGGGGCGTCCACAATGGCCTTCCAAGAGTCAAAAAAATCTCGCACCGCATGGCACCAGTCTTGCGTAGTTGCCATGCAGCACCATGCAGGAACCAGGAAGACAAAACCTTGAACAGGCAGTTCGACGCCTCGCCGACCAGTTCGGCGCGCGGGCTCGGCAATGGCTATCGGGCACGGGAGCACGTACGCTTTCGCGTGGCATCGAGCTGGCTCGCAACTCAGTCCAACGCCGGGGCATCGGCTTTCATTCCACGCTCGGCGCCGTCATCCTTTCAGCATACTTTGTCTCGGATCTCGTCTCGCTCGGAATCCAATCGAAGCTCCCGATGCCCGACCAGCAGGGGTATGGTGTCGCCGCAAAGGCACGCAGAACCCCCGTCATGGACGACTACTCCTCCATCGCGGCGAGAAATCTCTTCAATAGCGATGGCAAGATTCCCGGCGAGGAAGGCGGAAACGGCTCAATGGCGGACCCTGGCGGTGTACCCGTCAAGAGCTCGCTCCCCTTCAACCTGATCGGAACCATCATCCTCAGGGACGAGCTCCGATCGATTGCCACCATCGAGGACAAATCAGCCTCGCTTGTATACCCGGTTCGCGTCGAGGATGAGATCCCCTCCAAAGCCAAGATCCTCAAGATCGAGGCTCGCAAGGTCATCTTCCTGAATACCGGTTCGGGCAGGCGCGAGTACATCGAACTCCCCGAGGAGCTTGATGCCAACCTGCCCAGAGTGGGGATCTCCTCCGGCGCAAAGACTGCGGCCGCCATCGACCGCCAGGGAAACAGCTTCAGCGTCCCTCGACTCGAGCTCGACCGCGCATTTTCGGACTTAAACCAGGTCCTCACCCAGGCGCGTGCCGTTCCTCACTACGAAAACGGGGTGCCTGCCGGATACAAGCTGTTCCAAGTCATGCCCGATGGCTTCTTTGGAAAGCTCGGGCTGAAGGACCAGGACGTCATCTGCGGCATCGACGGACAGCCCGTCAACGATCCATCCAAGGCGCTCGAACTGCTCGGCGCACTCCGCACGGCAAATCACATCGACCTTTGCATCAAGCGCGACAGCAGGGCGCAGACCTTTTCCTATGACATCCGCTAAGGAGAAACCTTCCATGCACACCCAACGATACGAGCCGGAGTTCCCCGTGAAGACGCTCAAGTGGCTGGCCCTGACCTGCGCGATCGTAGGGGCGGCTGCCGCCTTCGGCCTGCTCGGAAACGGCGCCTGGGCGGCAGACAACGAGGCGCCGGGCTTCGAGTCGGGAGGAAAAACCTTCTCCAATCCGTTCGCCCCTGCTCCGCCGGCCACCCCTCCGCAGGGATCGAACTTCTTTGATGAGGATGAATTCGGGGATGAGGGTGATGCAGAGGACTTCGCTCGAGCCCGCCGCTTTGCCCCGCCTACTGGCACCGGTAACCCCCAAGCGGGCGGAACCAACAGCCCGATCGTCGTCGGCCGCCCCGGATCAGCCGCCATCTCGATGGGCGGAAGCGCCTCGGGGTCCGGGGTGATCGAGAAGTCTGCGCCCGCACCCATCAAGATCGAGGACGAGACCGGACTCGGGCCAGGCGCCCGCGAGATGGTCACCGACTTCAACTTTCCAGATGCCGACATCCTCGACATCGCAAAGAGCCTGGGAAAACTCACCGGCAAGAACTTCATCCTCGACAAGGACGTCAAGGGACGCGTCACGATCATCTCCAACTCGGCGATCACGGTTGCCGATGCATGGAAGGCGTTTCTGACAGCACTCGACATGACCGGATTTGCCCTGATTCCTTCAGGAAATTACATCCGTATCGCCCGCCAGCGGGATGCACGCGACAAGCAGCTGAAGACCTACACCGGCGACTACGCGCCCGACAGCGACGCATTGATCACGCGCGTTTTTCCGCTCAAGTACATTGATGCCGAAAACATCACGAGAGTGCTGAGGAGCTTCATGCCCTCAAGCTCTCGAATCATCCCCCACGACCAGACCAATACCGTCATCGTGACCGACACCGGTGCCAACATCACCAAGATCAGCCGAATGCTCGAGATCCTCGACATCGAGGGCTACGACGCCGGTATCGAAGTCATTCCGGTCAAATTCGCCTCCGCGGGCGAGCTCTCCAAGCTGATCGACACACTCATTCCTGGCACCACCGCGGGCGGTTCCGCGGGTGGAGCCGGTGGCGTACGCCCGGGTGCCTCGAGGTTCGCAGCGCGCCGCACGAAGGAAGGCGGAATCATCAACACCATCATCGCGGACGAGCGCACCAATACACTGATCGTGCACGCCAACACCAAGGGAGCCGACCAGGTGCGAGAGCTCGTCGCCAAGCTCGACCAGAAGATCCCGGCACAGACAGGCGGCGGCAAGGTTCATGTGGTTTACCTGCAGTTTGCCGAAGCGGAATCGATTGCCAACACGCTGAACAACCTCTCACAGGGCGCCGGACGGGCTTCAGCACCGTCGGCAACAGGGGGTACGGGCATCAACCCCGTCAGCACCAGCCTCTTCGAAGGAAACATCAAAGTATCCCCCGACAAGGCAACCAACTCGCTCGTGATCACCGCAAGTCCAGGTGATTTCGTCACCATCCAGCGCGTCATCAACAAACTCGATATTCCTCGCGACGAGGTCTACGTCGAGGTTGTGATCATGGAGATGCTCATCTCGCGCGAGTTCGAGCTTTCGACCAACGTGATCAATCCCACCTCGGGTATTGGATCGACGCCCAACGCTGATCTTTTCAGCTTCCTTCAGAACCCGATTGCCCAGAAGGGCCTCGTTCTCGGTTTTTCACAGGGCCAGAGCCGTAACTTTACGATTGCCGGTCAGACCTTCGCAGTGAAGAGCATCCAGGGCCTGATCAAGGCGATCCAGACCAATAACTACGGTAACGTGCTGGCAACGCCGCAGATCCTGACCCTTGACAACACTGAGGCCACCTTTGAGAGCGCCGAGAAAATTCCGGTTCCCACAGTGACTGCAATTCAGGGCTCGACGAGCACTTCGGTCACCAAGGAGGCCGTTTCGCTCTCGATCAAGATCAAGCCCCAGATCAACAAGATGTCGAATTTCGTGAAATTGGATGTCACCACCAAGCTTGCCGACATCAGCAGCCGCGACCTCCCCGCCCAGGTGCAGCAGCTGGCGTTCGCAACCACGGAACGAAACGCGCAGACGAGCGTGGTGGTCGCCGACAGCGACACGGTGGTCCTGGGCGGCCTGATTCGCGACAAGCAGAGCGAGACGGTATCCAAGGTGCCGCTGTTGGGAGATATCCCGCTGCTGGGCTGGCTTTTCCGGGCCAAGAAGACCGCAACGGAGAAGACCAACCTCATGATCTTCATGACCCCGCACATCGTGCGTCAGTACGAGAAGATTCGTGCACTGCTCGATCGCAAGCTCAAGGAGCGTGAAGACTTCGTGGAGCGCCAGGCCGGCGGCCGTGACCTGATGCGCGACTACCGAGACGACCTGATCCGCAGGCTCCCCAACATCAGCGACATCACCTCCTACAGGCCCAAGACCGCCGAGACGATCGACGAAGGCGAAGACGGGCTTCCTGCCAACGAAGTCAGCAAGGAAAACCCGTTTACAGGAGGAATGCCCCCCGAAGGACAGCCTCCAACGGCTCCCTCAGGCGACGGCGGAGTGCAGGGCCAATGAACGAGTCGGGTACCAAGTCCATCCGGATCAACACGGCCCCTCCTCCTCCCCCTCCTCCCTCGGGAGGCAAGGAGCCCAGGCGGCTAGGCGAGATCCTGCTCAAGTACACGTCGCTCACGCAGGCACAGCTGGACGAGGCCCTTTCGATCCAGAAGTCCGATGGCGGACTTCTGGGTGAGATCCTCGTTGCAAGGAACTGGGTCCTGCCCCATGAGCTCCTCCGTGCCCTCTGCACGCAGCTCGACCTCAGGTTCATCGAAGACCTGAAGCCAAACGACATCGACATCAAGCTCATCTCAGAAATCCCGATCAACTACGCCAAGGCCAAGGAGGTCATCCCCCTTGCCATCGAGCAGGGCCCGCGTGGCGACACTCTCGTGATCGCGGTCAGCGACCCATTTAATGAGGCCATCCAGGAGGACCTTCAAGTCCTCACCGGCCTTCCCGTGGCCATTGTCGTCAGCACCTCGATGAGGATTCAGGAGGCCATCAACCGAGTCTACGAACGGAGCACGACTTCGACCGTCCAGAAACTCGAGGACGAGTTCGAGGACTCCCTCGACTTTGAGGGACCGATGGACATCCTTGAGGCCACCGAGGATGACGCTCCGGTCATCAAGTTCGTCAATTCGCTGCTCTTTCAGGCCGTCAAGGAAAAGGCCTCCGACATCCATATCGAGCCGTTCGAAAAGGAGTTCGTCGTACGCTTTCGCGTGGATGGTGTACTCAAGGACAAGATCCGCCAGCCCAAGCGCGCCCATGCCGCCATCGCTTCGCGCATCAAGGTCATGGGGAGCCTCGACATCGCCGAAAAGCGCCTCCCGCAGGACGGTAGAATCAAGATCAAGATGGCCGGCAAGGACGTGGATCTGCGTCTCTCGACCGTGCCCACGAACTTTGGCGAGCGACTGGTCATGCGTATCCTCGAGCAGGCCAGCACCGTGCTCGAACTCGAGCAGCTCGGCTTCTCCGAGAGGAGCCGCAATGCCATCGAGAAGCTGATCTTCCGCAAGTACGGGATCATCCTGGTCACCGGCCCCACCGGTAGCGGCAAGTCGACGACGCTTTCATCCTGCCTCGTCAAGCTCAATAGCCCCGAGCGAAACATCATGACCGTCGAGGATCCGATCGAATACCAGATCGCCGGCGTGAACCAGATCCAGGTCAATTCCAAGATCGAGCTCACGTTTGCCAGGGCCCTCCGAGCCTTCCTCCGCCAGAACCCGGACATCATCATGGTGGGCGAAATTCGCGACAAGGAGACGGCTGAGATCGCGATCAACGCTTCGCTCACCGGCCATCTGGTGCTCTCCACTCTCCACACCAACGACGCAGCAGGGGCCGCTACCCGACTCATCGACATGGGGGTTGAACCGTTTCTGGTGGCAAGCTCGGTTCTTGGCATCGTCGCCCAGCGCCTCATTCGGAAAGTCTGCTCCAAGTGCAGGGCGCCACATGTACCCACGGACTTCGAGATGCAGGAGCTTGGCCTCAAGGAGGTCCCTCCCGGGGCCACGGTGTTCAAGGCTCAAGGCTGCCCGAGCTGCTCGCAGACCGGATACTCGGGCCGTACTGTGATCCACGAACTCATGGTCATCGATGACAAGATCCGAAGCCTGATCATCCGGAACAGCGATGCAAACTCGATCAAGAAGGTCGCGATCGAGAGCGGAATGCTCACCCTGCGCGAAGACGGCGTACGCAAGGTCCTCACGGGTGCCACCACGATCGACGAACTCATGCGCGCCACCCACTCCGAGTACTGACGATGGCACCGATCTTCGACTACAAGGCAGTTGCACGGGATGGCAAGGCCCAGAAGGGCACTGTCGAAGCCGAGCACGCCAAGGCCGCCCGCCAGAAGCTCAAGAAACAGGGCCTCATGGTCACCGACGTGATCGAGAAGTCGGCTGCTCGACCGGGCGGTTCCGCTGCCATGCCCTTCTTCGGCGGAAGGGTCGGCATCAAGGACATCTCGATGATGACCCGGCAGCTGGCAAGCCTCGTAAAGGCCAATATCCCGCTCGTGGAGGCCCTGAATGCATTGGTCGAGCAGATCGAGCATGAAGTGCTCAAGGTGGTGCTCGAAAAGGTTCGACAGGACGTCAACGAGGGCTTGAGCCTGGCCAAGGCGCTCTCGGCCCACCCCAAGGTCTTTGATACGATCTTTGTGAACATGGTGGAGGCGGGCGAAAGCTCCGGCACTTTGAGTCTGGTACTCCTCAGGCTTGCCGACCTCAAGGAGGCGCAGATGCGCCTCCGGAACAAGGTCGTGAGCGGCATGACCTACCCCGTGCTCATGATGGGGGTAGCAGCCATCCTCATGGTCGGAATCTTTACTTTCGTGATCCCAAAGCTCACCAAGGTCTTCGAGTCCATGAACAAGCCCATTCCGCCTGTGACGCGCGCCATGATGTGGGTGAGCGGCATGGTCACGGACTGGTGGTTCCTGATCGTCGGCGCGCTCATCATCGGCGCGATGGTCTTCTTTAATTACATCCGCTCTGCCAAGGGACGCCCGAAGTGGGATGCCTTCAAGTTGAAGTCCCCCGTCTTTGGACCCCTGGTCCGGATGGTGGCCATGACCCGCTTTTCGAGCACGATGGGCACCCTTCTGGGGAGCGGCGTCCCGATCCTGACTGCCATGTCCATCGCAAGAAACCTCGTGGACAACATCCCGATTGCCGAGGCCATCAACAAGGCGCGCGAAAACATCACCGAAGGCCAATCGATTGCAGACCCGCTGCGCAGGAGCGGCGAGTTTCCGCCCATGGTCATCCATATGATTTCGATCGGCGAGAAGACGGGCGAGCTGCCCGACATGCTACGCAACATCTCGGAGAACTACGAGGAGCAGGTTACGGCCAAGATCGAGGGTATGACGGCCCTCATCGAGCCCGCGATGATCATCGGCATGGGAATCGTGGTCGGATTCATCGTGATCGCGGTGTTTGTTCCGCTTCTCGACATCAGCAACATCCAGTAGTGTCACCAAAAACTATGCAACCAGGAGGCAGACAATGAAGAACGAAAATCGTAAAATCCAGGGATTCACCCTGACCGAGATGCTCATCGTGATCGCCCTGATCGGCCTGATCATGACCTTTGTGAGCGGCAACATCATCGGCAAGTTCAATAGTGCCAAGGTCGACTCGACCAAGATCCAGATGAAGCAGCTCGGAGTGATCCTGGATGACTTCAACCGGGTCTGCGGCTTCTACCCCACCACCGACCAGGGTCTGGACGCACTGATTCGCGCTCCATCCGGCCGTGAGTGCAAGAACTACGACCCGGCAGGCTTCGTGAAGGGCGGCAAGGTTCCGCAGGACGGCTGGGGCAATGACTTTATCTATGAATCGGATGGCTCCAAGTACAAGATCACATCGCTCGGCGGCGACAACAAATCCGGCGGCGATGGGAACGACAAGGACATCTCCAGCGACGACATCTGAGGTTTTGTGAGGCAAGGATTCACCCTGATCGAGCTGCTCGTGGTGATTGCCCTGATCGGGCTGATCACCTTCATTTCGCTGCCCTCGATCTCGAGTGCGTTCAAGGTCTCATTGGATTCGGCGACCCGGGAACTCGCATCAACGGTGAAGGAGGCCTACAACTCGGCCATGATCACCGGCAAGGTGCACCGGGTCGCCTACGACCTCAAAGAAGGACAGTTCTGGGTGGAATCAGGTCCTGCCACGGCGCTACTCGACACCCAGTCGTCGGTTGAAAAGAAGAAGCGCCGTGAGCGATTCAGCTTCTTCAAGGAAGACCGCGGCGATCCGGTTCCTGAGTTCGCGCTCGACAAGTCGGTGACGCGAAAAAAGAAGGACCTCCCCAGGGGAGTGAAGTTCAGCGACCTGACCACGGAGCAGTCAAAAGACCCCTTGATCGAGGGCACGGGCTATACCCATATCTTTCCAAGTGGGATTACCGAGCGCACGCTCATCCACCTTGAGGACAACCAGAAGCACAAGATTTCTCTGGTCATTGAGACGCTCACGGGCAGGACCCGCCTGATCCAGGGACACCTCACCGCTCAGGAAGTGTTTGATGCGAAGAAGTAGATTCAACCCTGCTGCGGCTGGCTTCACCCTGCTTGAGGTGCTGATCGCGATGTCGATCATGGTTGTTTCCTTTGGGGCGATTCTCGCGATCGAATCATCGGCCATCAACACGACCAATCGCGCAAAACAGATGAACACGGTTTCGATGCTGCTCAAGAATGCGCTCTCGCAGGTGGAGCTCGAAATTGAAGGAAAGAGCTTCGAAGAAGTGCAGAAGGAGAAAACCACCCCATTCGATTCGCCATTTGGCGATTACAGCTGGTCATGGAAGGTCAAGGAGATCAAGTTTCCCAACCTCGTGCCGTCCTCCGGCGAGGAACAGTCAGGAGAGTCCCAGGGATCCGAGCAGCTCGGCAAGCTCGTAACCCAGTTTCTATCGAAGGCGATGCGTGAGGTGGAAGTCTCCGTCAACTGGACCAAATTCCAGAAAAAGCAGTCTGTATCGGCCACAACCTACTGGGTGGATCTGAACCATGAGTTTGCTCTCACCGAGTAATTCCAGAAGCCAGCACGGATTCACCGTGCTCGAAGTGCTGATTTCGATGTTCCTTCTGGTTGTGATCAGTTTCGCGATCTACCAGTCCACGACCCAGACCTTCAAGCTTCGCGACGTACTCTCGACTGAGGGTGAGTTCTACAATGGAGTCAGGCTATCTCTTGCCGTGTTCCAGCGCGATATCGAGAACGCCTACTCACCCATTGCCCTGAGACCCGAGGCTTCGCCCAGTCCCTCACCCGGAGCAGGTGCCGGCATGGACACGGGTGCTGCGCTGTTCGAGGTCGACCCGAACGCTCCTGCTAACGCCCAACCGGGCGCCGACATGCAGGAAAGCGAGTTCTACGCCTCGCGAAAAGACAAGTACGGCATACGCCCGAGCCGACTGAATGGCACTGAATCGAGCCTGACCTGGATCTCGACTTCCAACCACCGCA
Organism: Oligoflexia bacterium; assembly: GCA_903858195.1. Lineage (GTDB taxonomy): Bacteria > Bdellovibrionota > UBA1018 > UBA1018 > UBA1018 > CAIOHW01. Next base: position 11,085 of record CAIOHW010000263.1, read on the forward strand.
TCTACAAGGACAGCCGCGAGTCCGAGTTCCTGAAGGTGCGATACGAACTCGAGAATGATGATGACCCTGCCTACGAGCCTGGACTCAAGATGCTCGTTCGTACGGTGAGCCCAGAGGCCTTTGAATACAACGAAGAGAACGACTCATCCCGCAAGCGCTACCCCCTCCTGCATGGGATCAAGGCCTGGAAATTTCGCTACTACCACAAGGAGAACAAGCAGTGGATGCAGTCCTGGGACAGCGACTCGGCCGACAACCAGGACAGACTGCCGGACCTCGTCGAGGTCCAGCTTGAAGTCAAGGCGCCACGCAGCCTGTCGTTTGATGGCGTATACCAGTTCAAACCGGAGCTCCCCCTGAATGGCCTGCCGAGCACACTCTAAAGACGGCGCAAGCGAGGGCGGAGTTGCCCTCTTCATGGTGGTTGCAGCCATCAC
>CAIOHW010000264.1 GCA_903858195.1 Oligoflexia bacterium
CCTGGGCGAGCGCCTCGGCCTGTCGGACACTGAGCCGATCGGCCAAGATCTTGGCGCGCAGCGTCATGCGTGCCTCGGGAGATTCGACCGTGAGGATCGCCTTCGCGTGGCCAAAGCTCAGGGCGCCTGCCTTGAGGTCGGCGAGAACTTCCGCGGGAAGCTTCAAGATGCGCAGGAAGTTGGCAACGGTTGCGCGCTCCTTACCGACGCGCACGGCAACCTCTTCCTGAGTCAGCTGAAAGTCAGTCATCAACTGGTGATAGGCCAGAGCCTCGTCAACGCAGTTCAGGTCTTGTCGTTGGATGTTCTCCACGAGCGCAAGCTCGAGCGCTTCCTTATCGGTGGTGCGGCGAACCACTACGGGCACCTGCCTCAGGCCCGCAAGCTTGGCCGCCCGAAGACGCCTCTCACCTGCAATCAGCTGGTAGCCGGTGTCGGTGCGCCGAACAACGAGCGGTTGGATGATCCCGTTTGTGCGGATCGACTGGGAGAGCTCGTCCAGGGGTTGATCTTCGAAGCTTCGACGGGGCTGGTACTGATTGACCTGAATGTCGCCCACCTGAAGGAAGGTGATCCCCGGAATCGCAGCAGCCTGTGCCGCTGCGGGCCCTCCACTCGCGGGCAAAGCCGCAGAAGCGGCGCCCGGAAGCAATGAAGCCAAACCTTTTCCCAAAGCACTTTTCTGAATCTCTGCTGCCACAACCCACCCCCCAATCGAAATTCTAGATTTGCACCTGTGCCAGCATCGCCGCATTCGGGGCGGGTGGCATCACCACGGCCGGCTGGTTCCGGCCCATGAGTTCCTTGGCCAAGTTGAGGTAGGCCAAACAACCCTTGGAGTCGATATCGTACAGAACCACGGGCTTGCCAAAGCTCGAGCATTCGCTCAGGCGCACATTGCGTGGAACCACGGTCTCGTAAACGAGCTCGCCAAAGTGCGTGCGAACTTCCTTGACGACTTCATTGGCAAGGTTGTTTCGCCCGTCAAACATGGTCAGGACGATTCCCTCATGGGCCAGGCCCGGATTCGTACTCTGGCGGATCAGCGAGATGGTGTGGAGAAGCTGCGATAGACCTTCGAGCGCGAAATACTCGCACTGAAGCGGCACAAGGAAGCTGTCTGCCGCCGTAAGTGCGTTGATCGTGAGAAGCCCCAGAGAAGGTGGGCAGTCGATTAAAATGTAGTCGTAAGAAGCACGAATCGGGGCCAGCGCCGCACGGAGCTTGTTCTCACGCGCAAATGCCCCCACCAGCTCGATCTCGGCGCCCGCCAGGTCGCCCGTGGCCGGCGCAACATCCAGACATTCCATTTCGGTCTTGCGGATCACGCTCGCAAGATCCGTCTCGCCGATCAGCGCCTGGTAGGTGGTCCGCTCGCCCAGAGTGCTCCGGTCCACCCCGAGTGCCGAGCTTGCGTTTCCCTGGGGATCAAAATCGATCACCAGAGTGCGGCGCTCCGCCAGGGCCAGAGATGCCGCCAGATTGATGGTGGTCGTGGTCTTGCCAACGCCGCCCTTTTGATTGGTGAGTGCGATAACGCGTCCCATGTCCTCAAAACCTCCCGCACATTAGGAACGCCAGGCCGGGGCGGCCCAAATGCTGCCGCCCCCCCGGTGTGGTCGTGGCTGGTGAGCCAACATTTCGGGGGTGAATAACCCCCTGCCGCAGAGAGTATCCATGGTGCGGCACCCGTTCAACCTCTTTTTCCGAGTTTCTTTGTTTCACGTGGAACACGCTCGAGATGGATAATCACCCGCCGCGCGCCCTCGGGGGTCTCGTAGCGCCTCTCGGCGGACACCTTGAGCTCCCCCCGGTGGGGTCCCGCCGAAAAGGCTGACCACTCCTCCTCCCACTTGGGGCCCTTGAAGAGGTAGAGAGAGTTCCACGTGGAACTCCCCCGGAGCCAGCCGTAGAGTTTTTCGACGGGGCCCACGGCCTTGGATGCCACGCTGGGGGGCATGGCGTCGCCGCTGAGCCCCTCCACTCGTCCGTGGACCACCTGGACGCGGCCCTCAAGCCCCAGTTCCCGCACGGCCCGCGACAAAAACTCAGCCTTCCGGAGCTCAGAATCGACCAGAACCCAACTTTCGTCGCCATAAAGAGCCGCCGAAAGCAGGCCTGGCACCCCGCCCCCGCTTCCGAGGTCCAGGCAGGGCTCCCCGCACACCCCCCGTAGCTCTCTCAGCTTCAGCACATCCAGAGCGTGCCCAGAAAAGAAAGCCTCGGGCTCCAAAAGTCGGGTGAGGTTCTGCCGGGTGTTCTCGTCGCGCAAAAGCTCCCAGTACGCCAGCGCGCGCTCGAGGCCCTCTCCCTCCACCCCCGCCGCGCTCAGCCGCTCCTTAAGGTTGCGCATCTCTCGCCTCCCGGGCCTGCATGGCCAGATAAATCAGAATATTCGCAGTGGCCGCCGGGGTAACCCCAAAAATCCGCCCGGCTTGCCCCAAGGTCTCCGGACGAACCTCCTGAAGCCGCGTCCGCACCTCGGTGGATAGCCCCGGCACCCGTGCATAGTCGAGGGCGCGCGGGAGCCTAAGACCTTCGTTCTTTCGCAGCGTGATGACGGTCTCCCGATCCCGTTCAATGTAGCCCGCGTACTTGGTCTCGATCTCAGCCTGCTCCCAGGCCTCGGGCCGCACGCCCGACCTCTCCACCCCCCAGGCCAAGAGCTCCTCGACGGAGATCTCGGGGCGCCGAAGCAGCTGCTCGCCCGTCTGACGGTCCTTAAGCGCGCTCAGGCCCCTCGCCGCGAGCCAGCTCTGCACATCCGCGCTTCCCGGAACTGCGGCCCACTGCCGAATCCTCTCGCGCGCCACTTCGATCTCCCTGCGCTTGCCCTCGAACCACTCAAAGTCGCCGTCCGAGACCAGCCCAAGCTCCCTGCCCTTGGGTGTGAGGCGAAGGTCTGCATTATCCTCACGGAGCAATAAGCGAAATTCAGCGCGGGAGGTAAACATCCGGTACGGTTCGTCAGCCCCCCTGAGCACCAAATCATCAATCATTACGCCTATATAGGCCTCGTCCCGCCCTAGGGTGACGGGCTCTCCCCCCTGTGCCCTGCGGGCGGCGTTAATTCCGGCCATCAGGCCCTGTGCCCCCGCCTCCTCATAACCGGAGGTCCCATTCACCTGGCCCGCGAGAAAGAGTCCCGGAACGTCCTTTGCCTCGAGGCTCGCCCCGAGCTCTCGGGCGTCAATCGCGTCATACTCAACGGCATAGCCAAAGCGCAAAAACTCGGCCTTTTCCAAGCCCGGAATTGAGCGCACGAAAGCCTCCTGGACCTCGGCAGGAAGGCTCGTTGAGATCCCGTTGACATAGATCTCATCCACATCCAGCCCCTCGGGCTCCAAGAAGAGCTGGTGCCGATCCCGATCGGCAAACCGCTTGACCTTGTCCTCAATCGATGGGCAGTAGCGCGGCCCGGGCCCCTGAATAGCACCCGTGTACATGGGCGACCTGCCCAGGTTTTCCTCAATGATTTCATGCGCCTGTGAATTGGTGTGGGTGATAAAGCAATTGAGTTGAGTGAGCCTGGGGTAGGCTTCTTCCTGGGGGAAAAAAGAGAAGGGCACCGGAACCTCGTCCCCGGGCTGCGCCTCGGCCCTTGAAAAGTCGATACTCCGGCGGTGCAGCCGCGGCGGCGTGCCGGTCTTGAGGCGCCGGGTCCGAAGCCCCAGGCGCCGCAACTCCTGGCTAAGCCCTACTGAAGCCTGATCTCCCGCGCGGCCGCCCGACTCCTGTTGCTCTCCCGTGTGCATCACCGCGCCCAGGAAGGTCCCCGAGGTGATCACCAGCGCGCGGCAACGAAGCACATCGCCCGAGGCGAGCTCCACGCCCGCCACTGAGCCCCCTTCCATTAAAATCCCCTCGACCTCCCCCTCGGCCAGCCTCAGGCCGGGAACACGGGAGAGCTCTCGCTGCATTTCGAGCGCATACCGGCGCTTGTCACACTGCGCACGACTCGACCGAACTGCGGGCCCCTTGCTGGCATTCAGCCGGCGAAACTGGATGGTCGTGCGGTCGGTGATGCGGCCCATGAGACCGCCCAGGGCGTCGATCTCTTTAATGAGCTGGCCCTTGGCAAGCCCTCCCATCGCGGGATTGCACGACATGTAGCCGATCCGATCGAGTTTGAGCGTGAGCATCAGGGTGCGGCTACCCATGCGCGCGGCAGCGTGCGCTGCCTCGCAGCCAGCGTGGCCACCGCCCACGACAATCACGTCCCAATCGGTGCGGTCCCAATTCTGTGAGCGGATAGAGCCCATCGCGGCGCGTCATCTACCATAGGCGCGCGCAAGGAGCAAATGGAGCGGGTGAAGGGGCTCGAACCCTCGACCTCAAGCTTGGGAAGCTCGCGCTCTAGCCAACTGAGCTACACCCGCGCCGACCTGCCTCTACCACTGCATATTCCAGAGCGCGGCGAAGATCAATCTACGCAAAGATCGCAGGCCGCTGAAACGGCAGCGTCTTCGAGCACCTGCGTGGGCCGGCACTTATCCCGATACACGGTGATGCCCTTGCATCCGAGCTCGTAGGCAAGCCAGTAGGCTTGTGCAACGTCCTGCCTCGTGGCGGACTCTGGAAGATTTACCGTCTTGGATACAGCACTGTCGGAATGGCGCTGAAACGCTGCCTGCATCCGAATGTGTCCCGCCGCCGAGAGCGCGCGGGCAGGCACCCAGGCATCGCCCAGCGCGCGAGCAACATCAGCCTCCTTCACCCCTCCCGAGACGACGCCACCCCTCAGCTCGAGAGCCCTGCGCACCGAACCATGCAACTCCGAAAGCCTCTTGCCCCCCAGCACGTTGCGCTGAATGTTCGCGGCAAAAATGGGCTCAATCCCGCTCGATGCCCCCAGAAGCAGACTGATCGTCCCCGTGGGCGCCACCGTACTCAC
>CAIOHW010000265.1 GCA_903858195.1 Oligoflexia bacterium
GTCCGCTCCCCGAGCTTGCTCCTGTCTTGTCGGAACTTTCCAGGCGGGATGCACTGGGGGACTTCCTGCTTCTTTTCTCGCTCGTGCCAACAGAGGCCCGGCCCTTGCTCATGTCTGCCGCCCGGTCGCTGCTGGTGCCGCGCGCCGAACTTCAGGGCGCTTCGCTCCTGGAGGCCCTGAGACAGCCTCTCACCCGGCTCGCGCAGGATGACGTCCGTGCGGTGGTTGAAGCCGCCGCGAGCATGCAGAAGGCCGCGGAGCCTGTACTGCTGCCTGCGCTGAAGGCCCTGCGCTCCGTGCTCCTCATGAACGACGCCCATCCGATCTCCATGGGCCTTAAAAGAGTGCTCGCAACCCCCGAGCTCTCGTCAGCGGTGGTGCGGACGCTCGCACGCTGGTCGCAGGAGCGCCGGATTGAGTTTGCCGATGCCGTTGGTTTCGTGGGCTCAATGACCCTGAAGGCTGACGGCAGGTTGAATGAAATCATGTCTGCGGTCTTTCGTGTGTTTTCGAAATCCGCCGATCATGCAGCCGATAGCGGCACGGCCGCAAAGCCCCGGGCCCTCGAGGTTGCGCCCCTCAATCCCGCTCTCCTCCGCGCACACTCGTGGAGCGCAGGCGACCTTGCGTCGGTCTCTCCCAGGAAGCTTTCGCCCCGGCCTGGATGCGACGAGCTCACCCCCGGCACGCGGCTCGACCTCGTGTCGGGTGCGTTGCCGCCGCAGCAACTCCAGGCTTATCTGGAATGCCTGAATGCGGGGGGCGCACAGTCTGAGTTGAAAGAAGCGGTTTTTGACTGGCTGCTTGCAAAGCGGACCCCCGAGGGAGTGCCGCTCCTGAATCTCTTGATCCGGCATGGACGCGACCTGCAGCTCGATCGCTCCGCCACGGCGGAGCTTCTCGACGGGCTTCTGGGATCGGGACGCCCGCGTGACTCCTGGCTCTCGAAGTTCGTCGAGCCCATGGGGGATGTTCGCTGGTCCAACGCGGCAGCACAGCTGATCGCGGGGGTCTTTGGAAAACCGGGCGATTCACCCGGCACTTCAGGCAGTCAGTCGCTCGAGCGGTTGGAGCGGGTGGCCGGCAGGGTGCTTCGGAGCGATGCCTTTCCTCCGGTTTTCCGGGCAGTGGTCGAAGCAGCAAAGTCGGGCCCCGCATCTCCCGCCTTCTCGGACTCGGAGGAGTTCCCGCTGCAGGCCTTTTCTCCGGTCCTGTCTCGTTACGAGTGCAACACCGACGCACGAACCCAGCGTCGCAGGGCCGACCAGCTTGTAGCCGACTATCGCGACGCGGTGGTGGGATGGCGGATTGACCCGGAAACGCTTCGACCCCCGCATGTTTGGTCGAAGGCACGGCTGCGAGAGGACTTCCTGCCCCTTGCAGGCAAGCTCGCTTCACCTGCACAGGGTACCCTTGCCGAGGGGCTGCTACGGTTCATGTCTCGCTTTCGTGATCCGCAGCGGCTTGCCGAGCTCGGGCAGTGGCTCTCGGTGCGCGCCAACGACTGGCGCGTGATTCCCTATTTTTATCCTGACGAAGAGCAGCCCACGGCAAAGGTCGTGAACTCACTCGACCTGCTTGAGCTCCTGGTGATCAATGCCGACTTCAACTTCGTATTGTCCGAGAACTATGCGCTCAAGTTCCTGACTTCGGTAGCGCTTGCCTGGGGCGACGAGCCGCGCGAGTCCTGGCCCACGCTCGTCCGATCCATGTTCCCCTCCGGAAGGCGACCGCCCACGTTGCGTGAAGCCTATGCCGATATCCTCGATACACTTGAGCTTTCGGAGAAATTCATCGGCTACCCGCGTCTTCCCGACTGCCGGGGCGGGAGCGGGTGGGGAGGAGTGCTGCCCGGCTGGCTCAAGGCACGTGTTTTCAACATGCGCCAGACCGTGGCGGTCATTTCAGAATCTCTTCCGGGAGCTCCCGGCCCCCGTTCGGGCGGCCTCAAACTCCTGCGGGACCTTCTTTTTGAGATGTACCAGAGCACTCCCGAGCACCATCGCGGCTACGGGGATGGCTGGAACAATAACCTGGCTGCCGGAGCCCAACTTGCGAAGATGGGAGCCTTTCGTCAGATCTCGCGAGGCCTGAGGCTTGCCCTGCTTCCTGAAAACCGTTCCTCGCTGCCCGGGGCGGTGCTGCAGGGGATGGCCGAGTTTTCTGCTGCGCCAATGGCACCCCGTCTGATTCGAACGGCTCTCTCGGCATCGAGGCCGGGAGAGTGGCCGGGCGAGTTCGTGCTGTCGCTCATGAACGAGGCGGAGAGGGTCCTTGGAGACGCTGAACGCGGACCTCGACTCAGGAACTCCGTACTCCACACCGTCGCACTGCTCAGGACTCCCGGCTTGGCCGCACCCGTAGCGCGCGCGCTCGAGGAAGTCGCCGGCAGGGCGCGTCCTGAGCTTGCTCGAGTCGTCGGACCGGCCCTTGGGCTCCTCGGAAGTGCAGGGGCCTCAGCCTTCATCGAGGCCCTGTCGGTGAGAGAGCCGGTCCCTGCGCTTGCAGAGGTTGCGACCATCGCCCTGGGAGAGGGATCCCCCGGCGCACCTGTCTCGCTCGATGCATTCCGGCTCTTCGCACGTGCGGCAAGCCCCGAGCTCGGACCCTTCTGGGATGAGATGGCTTCGCGCCCCCTCCCCGAATTCGTGGTCCCCGAGATGCCGGCGCTTGCCGGCAGGCTGCGCCAATTTTTTGCCGATCGCTGCGATCGCAATGAGCTCACGCCCTACCTGAGGGCGGCCGCCTCAGATCCCGCTGGGACAGCCCGTCTGCTTCAGGCCGTCGGAAAAACGTCGGTGAGCGGAGACCTCGAGGGGCTGATTGCCGACTTCATGCGTGCACTGCAAAGCTCGCGGCCTTGACCTCGGCTGGCCCGGGGGCCGAAGATGGCCTTTATGTCCACAGTTTCAACTGATGTCCGGGCCCTCACTGAAGAAATCAAATCGCGCAGCCAGTTCGTGGATGAACTGCTGGCAGAGACCTCGAAAGTAGTCGTAGGTCAGCGCACGCTGCTTGAGCGACTGCTGCTTGCTCTGCTCTGCGACGGGCACGTGCTGCTCGAAGGGCTTCCTGGCCTTGCCAAGACGCTCACCATCAAGACGCTGGCCGACGTGATCCATGCCAACTTCCAGCGCATCCAGTTCACGCCCGACCTGTTGCCGGCGGACCTGATCGGCACGATGATCTTCAATCCGAAGACAGGTGAATTCACACCGAAGAAGGGACCCATCTTCACGAACCTCGTGCTTGCCGACGAGATCAACCGAGCGCCCGCCAAGGTTCAGAGTGCACTGCTTGAGGCCATGGGCGAGCGCCAGGTCACGATCGGCGACACCACTTATCCGCTCGAAGATCCCTTCATCGTCCTCGCCACCCAGAATCCAATTGAACAAGAAGGGACCTACCCCCTTCCTGAAGCGCAGCTCGATCGCTTCCTGTTCAAGATCAAGGTTTCGTATCCAACGATGCAGGAGGAAAAGGGCATCCTGAACCGGATGTCCGGAGTACGAGCCCCTCGTGCGCAAAAGGTCTGCCAGCCCGCGCAGATCCTCGAGGCGCGTGAGCTGGTCTCGCGCATCTACATGGACGAGAAGATCAAGGACTACATCCTCGGTATCGTGTTCGCGAGTCGCTTTCCCGAAAAGGCGGGCTTGCCGCAGCTCAAGCCCTGGATCCAGGTCGGTGCATCACCCCGCGCCACTCTTGCGCTTGCGCGCTCGGCGAGGGCGCATGCCTTCATCGAACATCGCGGATTCGTGACCCCTGAAGACGTCAAGGCGGTTGCCTATGATGTGCTCAGGCACCGCATCCTCGTTACTTTCGAGGCCGAAGCCGACGGAGTCGACAGCGAGCGGGTGATCCAGAAAATCCTCGAGCGGGTCGAGGTGCCCTGAGGTTCGTCCTTAAAGAGGACACGACACGATGCTCTCACCCCGATTCTCAAACGAGGCGATCAAGAAGATCCGGCAGCTTGAGCTGACCACCCGGAGGCTCATTGACGACGTCATGTCCGGCGGCTATCGAAGCTCCTTTCGTGGACAGGGGGTTCAGTTCTCCGAGCATCGGATCTACGTGCCGGGCGACGACGTCCGGCACATCGACTGGAAAGTCAGCGCCCGCACGCGTGATACCCTCGTCAAGAAGTTCGAGGAGGAACGCGAGCTCACTGTCCTTGTGGTTGTCGACGCATCCGCATCGCAGGGGTTTGGCAGCCGAGCGAGGCTCAAGTCCGATGCAGCCATCGAGATCGGTGGGATGCTGGCTTTTGCTGCGGCGCTCAGCGGTGACAAGGTGGGGCTCGTGATGTTTTCTTCGGAGGTCGAGAAGATCGTGCCTCCCCGCAAGGGCAAGGCCCACGTCTCGCGACTTCTCAAGGAGCTCATGGGTCATCGTCCGCGAAGCCGGGGTACGGATCTCTCGGTTGGCCTGGATGCAGCAGGCCGGGTGATGAAGCACCAGGGAATCGTCGTGGTGGTGAGTGACTTCCTGGCTGAGGGCTACGATCTCTCGTTGCGCCGGCTTGCCAGGCGGCATGATGTGGTTGCGGTCCAAGTGCAGGATGCGGTCGAAAAAGAGCTTCCTTCGGTTGGATTCCTGCGTGTGGCCGACCCCGAGACTGGAGTCTCACGCGTGGTCGAGACGGGGTCATATCTTTTCAAGCGCTGGGTGTCTGAGTTCATGGCGGCTCACTCGACCGATCGCGATACGGCCTTCAAGTCAGGCCGTGCTGACCACCTCGTGGTGGATGCAGCGGACGACATGGCTGATGCGCTTGCCCGGTTCTTCCGAGCTCGGGCGGCAAGGAGATCAAGATGAGCAGGCGGATCTTCGTTTCACTGCTTCTGCTTGCGACTCCCGTTGAGGGTTGGACTGCTGATGAGGCCCCGCTTTTTGAAGTGGAGCGGTACTTCACTGCTCCTCAGTCACAAAAGGTGGACCCTCCACTCCAAGTGGGCGATGTGATCCGCTTTCGCTGGATTGGCGAGAAAAAGCCCGGCGCCAATGCCGTCAAGGTTGGCCTGCCTTCGGGGAGCAAGCCACCGCTCAGCGAGCAGGGTTGGGAGGTCTACGCCCATCCCAAGGATGACGCCACGAGTGCCTTTTCAGTGATTCCGATCAAGTCGGGCTCGCTGATCCTCCCCGAGATGCAGGTCGAGGATGCCGATGGCAAGGTGCTGGGCAGGACCCGGCAGATTCCATTTGAAATTGCCTCGACCGGAGACCCCGGGCAGAAGCCTGCCGACTTTGTACCGCCGCTGCTCATGGCTTTCCCGCGCAAGTGGGCCTACCTGATCGGAGCTGGATTGGCAGCGCTGCTCGTGGCAGGCCTCGTGTGGTGGCGCCGCCGGCGCCGAAGGTCTGCAGCACAGCGTGGAGAGGCAGCCCTTCGCCCGAGACTCCCTGAACATGAGGAGGCCCTGGTGCTTCTCGATGAGCTCGAAAAGTCCGCCTGGATCGCGCAACAGCAGCACAAACGTCACTACTTCGGGATCTCCGAGATCCTCAAGCAGTACATCGAGCGCCGCTATGGATTCCACGCGTTGGAACAGACCACGAGCGAGCTGATGGCGGGTCTCGAGGCCGCAGGTGCAGGACGCGAGGCCGTAGACCTGCTGGTGTCGGTCTTTGACAGACTCGACCGCGTCAAGTTCACTGACTTCGTTCCCACTCCCGGCGACGAGGAGCCCAAGGCGCTCTTGCGCGAGGCGCGAGCCTGGGTCGATCGGACCCGTCAGCGAGTGAGTCCCGATGGAGGACAGCGTGCGCCTTGAGTCGTGGCATTGGATGCTGGCGTGGATCCCCATCGCGCTGGCCTATCGATTCTGGGTGCGCAGGAACACGCCGCCCGCGATTCCATTTCCGCTCCCCGTGGAGGAGCGCGCGGCTTCGCGAAACCCATTGGCTTACCTCACCGCTCTCAGGCTTGCGGCGCTTGCGCTGGTCTTCATCGCTCTTGCCCGTCCGCAGGCGAGCTTCAAGCAGACCGAGCGCACGGTAAGCGGAATCGACATCATGATGGTGATGGACGTTTCGGCCAGCATGAACATCGAGGACCTCGCAGACCGCTCACGCTTCGAGGTGGCCAAGGACACGATGGAGTCCTTCATCAAGGGCCGCGAGAATGACAGGATCGGCTTCCTGATTTTTTCGGGCGAGCCTCTGACCCTTGCGCCGCCCACACTCGATTACGGCCTGGTGCTTCGATCGCTCCGGGATGCCCGGATCGGGGTGCTCAAGGATGGGACCGGCATCGGCGATGGGCTTTCGCTCGCAGTCAATCGGCTCAGAAACAGCACCGCCAAGAGCAGGGTGATCATCCTCCTGACCGACGGCGACAACAACGTGGGGCAGGTCGATCCGGCAACAGCCGGGGATCTGGCCGCCGGCTATGGCATCCGCGTTTACACGATTGCGATCGGACGCGAAGGCAGGGTCAAGTTGCCGATCCGGACGCAGGGGGCCTTTGGCAACGTGACCACGAGCTACCAGTACTTCGACAACGCCCTGAACCCGGAACTCTTGCAGCGAATCGCAGCGCTGACGCGTGGAAAGTTTTATCGGGTGACCGATGAGAGCGCGCTCAATTCGGTCTTCAAGGAGATCGACCAGCTTGAGAAGACGGACGTTAAGACCCACGAGCGGGTCCGGTACGAAGAGAGGTTTCATCGGCCGCTCCTGCTCGGAATCCTGCTGCTCGCTCTAGAGTTCGTGCTGGCCCGTACGGTCTGGAGGTTCGCGTTTTGAACTGGGCGAATCCCGCATCCATCTGGCTCTTTGCAGTGCTCGGCGTTGTGGTGGCATTTGCCGTTGATCGCGACCGGAGAGGGATGGCGCTCTGGGCCAGGGTCTTTTCGCCCGCCCTCTGGCCAAGGCTCATGCCTGGCAGGATCGCTGCGGCGAGAGTTCGAAAACTCGCCCTTTGGAGCGCCGGAATGGCACTGCTGCTCGTGGGACTGGCGCGTCCGCAGTGGGGTTCGCACGAGGAGACCGTGACTTCCACGGGCCTCGACCTGATGGTGGTGCTCGATCTTTCGAGGAGCATGGACGTCGAGGATGTGGTGCCCTCGCGGATCAAGAAGGCAAGGCACTTCATCCGAGGCCTTCTTTCAAGGTTGCAGGGTGATCGCGTGGGAGTGGTTGCATTTGCAGCGGGCAGCTATGTTGCAAGTCCCCTCACCAACGACCTGAACTACGTGCAGGAGGTCACCGAGGTGCTTGCGCCCGGAACGCTTGGCAACCAGGGCACTGACATCGGCCTTGGCCTCGAGACCGCACTGGCGTCGATCGAGCGGGGTGCCGAGGATTCGACTCCCAGCCGAGCCATCCTGCTCATGACCGATGGCGAGGACCACGAGGGCGAGGCCGAGCGCATGGCTTTGCGCTTTAAAGAGAAGGGGATCCGTATTTTTGTGCTCGGTATTGGCTCGGCCAAGGGCGGGCCCATTCCGATTCGAGACGAATCGGGTCAGCTCCAGGGCTACAAGCGCCAGGGACAGGAGGTGGTGATGAGCCGCCTTGAGTCGGCTACCCTCGAAAAGGTGGCCGCCGCCTCGGGGGGCCGGTATTGGACGGTGACCGATTCCGAGGGTGAGATCGATGACCTGCTTCGTGAGCTGGGTGCCATGGATCGAGGCCGCCTTGCTGAGCGAAAGATCGTGATCCCGCATGAGCGCTTCCAGATCTTCGTGGCCCTTGGAATCACGCTTCTTCTGATTGAGTGGGTGCTGCCGCTTGCCCGCGCCTCGAGCGCCGCCCTGCTTTTGGTCCTGCTCCTGCCGATCCCGGCCCGGGCGGCAACCATTGATGGCTACCTTCGCAACCGAGAAGGTGTGAAGGCTTTTGCCTCCAAGGATGTCGAGACCGCCAAGCGCCGTTTTGCCGAGGCGCAGGCGCTCGATCCGGACCGAGTCGAGCCGCTGTTTAATCAGGGAGTGGCCGAGCTGCAGGGAGGAGCGCACGAACAGGCGGTTCGCACCTTTGAGAAGGCGCTCCAGCAGTCCAAACTCGAGGGTGATCCGGCTCGCTCCGGGCAGACTCTTTACAATCTCGGAGCTGCGCTGGAGCAGGGCAAACAGTCCGGTCCGGCCATTCGCGCATTCGCCGAGGCGATCCGGATGGCGCAGATCTCCGGTGACGAGGTCCTTGAAACAGACGCCCGCAAGCGCATTGAGTCGCTGCAGCAGCAAAAGCAGCAGCAGGACCAGCAACAACAACAGAATGACCAGGATTCCAAAAACCCGAATCAGTCCAAAGACCAGTCCCAGGACTCGAAGGGTCAGCAGGGCAATAACGAGCAAGACGGCAAGGAGCAGGAGCAGCCCAAAAACTACGAGGATCCCTCCGTCAGCCGTCGGCGCAGCTTTCGCTCCGAGAAGCTTTCGCCCGAGGACTCTGAACGTGTGATGGCCGAGCTTTCTGCGCGCGAGAAGCAATTGCAGGCGCGTCTCAAGAAGCAGCGGGGCGCCCGATCCGCCCAGGGAGGGAAGGACTGGTGATGCACTCGGGGGTGGTCGACAAGGTATGGCGCACGTTGGCCTGCACAGGCCTGCTTCTGGCTGCAGTTCATGCATGGGCTGCCAAAGCGCCCGTTTTCAGTGTCACGGTCGATCGAGCCAGTATCGGGCAGGACGAATCCGTATCGCTCAAGTTCTCGATCCGGACCGAGGGCTCGATCCAGGTGGGCGAACCCGAGTACGATGCTTCGGGATTTGATGAGGTGAACCAGTACTCCAACATCTTTGTCGAGTCGTTCTACGAGAACGGACGCTTCGGAGTCAGGAACAACAAGAGCCTCATCAAGGTGCTCAGGCCCAACCGTCAGGGCAACCAAGTGATTTCTGGCATCCGCATCAACATCAACGGCAAGGTGCTGGAGCACCCGCCGATTCGAATCGAAGTGCTGCCGCCCGGTCAGGGAACGCCTCCGCCCGAACGCTACGGTGGCGGCGGCATGGGCCTTCGCGGTGCGGCCAAGCGTGCGCCGACCGTGCCTTTCACCATCCGTGTGGAACTTGACCGGTCGAGGGCCTACAAGGGCCAGCAGGTGATCGTAAGTTACTACCTGTACAGGCGCGCGCGGGTGTTCAATATCCAGGTGCAGAAATATCCGATCCTCGACGGTTTCCTGCGCGAGGATCTCGACCTGCCGATCCTCGGTCAGAGACTGCAGTCCGAATCAGTGGTGGTCGACGGAGTGCCGTATGAGCGTTCGCTTCTGGCACGTTACGCAGCCTATCCCCTCAAGGAGGGAAAGCTTCCGATCGATTCGATGACGATCAAGGGAAACTACTACCCGGGCACGGGAGCTGAGTTTGATCTCGACAACCCGGTCCAGAGCTTCTTCCAGCAGATGCAGCCCCGGGAGTGGAGCCACCGCAGCGACCGAGTGGATCTCGAAGTCGTGCCGCTTCCCGCCGAAGGGCGGCCTACGAGCTTTACGGGCGGGGTTGGTGACTTCACGCTCGAGACCGCAGCCGATCGAGGCAGCCTTCGCGCGAACGAGGCCCTCTCGCTGACCTACAAGGTTGAAGGAACCGGCAACATCGCTGCGATCACCGAACCCAAGGTGGCATGGCCGCAGGATGTCGAGGTGTTTGAGAGCAAGTCACGGACCCTTCCGGCACGGTCGGGGGTGGCCACCAAGATCTTCGAGATCATCGTGATTCCCCGAAGGCCTGGCAGGCTTTCAATTCCGGCGGCCGAACTGTCCTATTTCTCGGTCAAGGACCGCGACTACCGCACGCTCAAGTCCTCCGGCCATGAGATCGAGGTGACCCCCGGAAATTCAGAAGGATCCGGCTCGGCACCGGTTTCGGCACCTGCGAGTACTGCAACTTCGGGAACTGCACCCGTCACACTGGTCAGTCCCGAGGATTGGTCCGAGGCTCCCAGGCTCGGCTCGTGGCTTGGCCTGCGTCCAGGGGACAAGGGTTGGTGGGGGATCCTCGGACTCTTGGGCCTAAGTGGTTCCGTCCTCGTGTTGCGGCTCCTTTCGGGGGCCCGGCGAAAGTGGTCCATGCTTCGTGCGGTGCGCAGGCGGGGTGCAGGCCGTGACCGCGAGTGGGAAGCCCTGCAGAAATTCATCACCCGCGACTCGGCCCAGGCTCCGTGGAACCGGGTGGTCGAGGCCTATGAAGCCCTGTCCCAGCGGCTGCTGCAGGCCATCGAGCAACGGACCGCGATCCCGGCGCGGGCCCTTTCACGAGATGAGATCCATCGCAGGGCCACTGACGAGCGAATTGGCGATGAGTCCCTCTGGAGGCGCGCCTGCCTGCTCCTTGAGTACTGCGAGTGGGTGCGCTTTGGCGCTTCGGCCGGGATGGTGACCGAACCGGAGGCCCGCTCCAGGCTTCCTAGCTGGTTCACTGAGTTACAGCGACTCGAGGCTCTGGTCCATGAACTGAAGGTGGGACGCTAGACCTACGGATCCGGTCGGAAACTGGCTGCGACCGAATTCGAATTCCCTTTTTGGGTGC
This sequence comes from Oligoflexia bacterium, assembly GCA_903858195.1. GTDB lineage: Bacteria > Bdellovibrionota > UBA1018 > UBA1018 > UBA1018 > CAIOHW01. The sequence continues at coordinate 10,479 of CAIOHW010000265.1, forward strand.
CTTGGCTAGAGTGGGGGGCATGGAAAACGCTTCCAATCCCCGCATCCAAGCCATCCAGACCATTCAGGGTCGCCAGCCCCGCAAGATCTCGCTCCCCGCAGATGAGAGCGGCAAGCCACTGCGTGTCTCGGAGTACTACGGGCAGAACACGTTCCATCTCGAGCAGATGAAGCAGAAGCTCCCGAAGGATGTGTTCCAGAAACTGGTTGCTACGGTCCAGGCGGGGCGCAAGCTCGATTCCGAAATCGCCGGTCCGGTAGCCAATGCCATCAAGGAGTGGGCGCTCGAGCACGGGGTCACGCACTTTTGCCACTGGTTTCAGCCCCAGACCGGCCTGACCGCTGAGAAGCATGACGCCTTCATCACCTTTGACGACTCGATGCGAATCATCGAGAAGTTCAGCGGATCGCAGCTCATCCAGAGTGAGCCGGATGCCTCGAGCTTTCCGTCGGGCGGGATGCGCACGACCTTTGAAGCGCGCGGCTACACGGCGTGGGACCCTTCGAGCCCCGTATTCATCATGGAGTCGACCAACGGAAAGACCCTGTGCGTTCCCTCGGTCTTCCTGAGCTACCATGGGGATTCGCTCGACGAAAAAACGTCTCTCCTTCGCAGCATGGAGGCGCTCTCGCGCGAGGCCTGTGCCCTGCTCGAGCAGCTGGGCGAAAAAGGTGTGAAGCGCGTGCTTCCCACCCTGGGCGTGGAGCAGGAGTACTTTCTGATCGATCGGGCGCTTGCCTGCCTTCGGCCCGACCTCATCATGACCGGCCGCACGCTTCTGGGCGGACAGCCACCCAAGGGCCAGCAGCTCGAGGACCACTATTTTGGCAGTATTCCGGCTCGCGTGCAGGCGTTCATGAGCGAGGTGGAGCTGGAGCTGCATCGCCTGGGTGTTCCGAGCAAGACGCGCCACAATGAGGTGGCTCCAAGCCAGTACGAGACGGCGCCCATTTTTGAAGAAGCCAACGTGGCGGTGGACCATAACCAGCTCACGATGGAGGTGCTGCGCAAGGTGGCGCTCAGGCACCAATATCAGGTTCTCCTGCACGAAAAGCCGTTTGCAGGCGTGAACGGCAGCGGCAAGCACTGCAACTGGTCGATGAGCATCACTGCGAGCTCCACGGAGCTTGACGGTGACAATCTTCTGGATCCGGGAAAGACTCCGCACGAGAACCTTCGTTTTCTTGCCGTGCTCGTGTCGGTTCTCAAGGGCGTGCACGAGCACGCGGGCCTGCTTCGGGCGGCCATCGCATCATCTGGCAACGACCATCGGTTGGGCGCAAACGAAGCGCCTCCGGCGATCATCTCGGTATTTCTCGGTGACCTGCTCTCGCGCATCCTCGATGAGATCGAGAAGGGAGCCGGCAAGGAGCGGGGGGCCGAGGCGGCTCTCATCCAGCTCGGGGTGAGCAAGCTCCCCGAGGTCATGCGCGACAACACCGATCGCAACCGCACTTCGCCTTTTGCATTTACGGGCAACAAGTTCGAGTTCCGTGCCGTGGGCTCCTCGGCCTCGCCGGCGTTTCCGGTCACCGTGCTCAATACGGTCGTCGGTCAGGGCATGGCCGAGGTTCGGGCCCGGATCAAAGCCCGCATCGATGCAGGAAAGCCACGCGATGCGGCCGTGCTCGAGGTGGTGCGCGAAGTCGTCATCGAGACCAAGACGGTGCGCTTCGAGGGTAATGGCTACAGTGAGGAGTGGGTGGCCGAGGCCGCGCGCCGCGGTCTCCTCAATTTGCGCAAGACTCCCGAAGCGCTGGCACAACTCGATACCGATGGCGCCCGCAAGGTGTTTCAGGCCATGGGAGTGCTGAGCGGAGCCGAGCTCCAATCGCGCTCGCATGTGAGGCTGGAGAGATTCATCAAAAACCTCCAGATCGAGGTCGACACCCTCAGGCAGATGGTCGACACACAGGTCCTGCCGGCGGGACACGCCTATCATGGAAAGGTCGCCGGACAGGTGGCGGCCGCCAAGGCTGCCGGCGTAGTGGCGCCTCAGGCGGAGTCACTCAGCCAACTGGGTTCGATCCTGCAGGGGGTTGCAATCAAGCGCCGGGATCTTGAGAAGGCCGTGGCTGAGGTCGATGCGCGCACCTCTGAAGAAGAGAAGGCAAAGGGGCTATCTGGTCCGGTGTCGACGGCGATGATCGAGCTCAGGCGGGCCTGCGACGAGCTTGAGGGAATGGTGGCCGATGACCAGTGGCCGCTTCCCAAGTACCGGGAGATGCTCTTCATTTCATGAGCGTTCCCTCATGAGTGTCGTTACCATCGGCAACTTCGATGGCGTCCACCTCGGGCACCAGGAGATCGTGCGCACCACGCTCCTGCAAGCGTCCCAGTTGGGCGTGGAGAGCGTGGCTTTCACCTTTCGGCCACACCCGCAGGGCGTGCTCAGGCCGGATCGCGCTCCCGAGCTGCTGCTCACCTACGACGAAAAGCGTGAACGCCTGCTGGAGCTTGGACTCAAGCGGGTGGTCGAACAACCCTTCAACCTCGAATTTGCGAAGACGACGCCCTCCGAATTCTTCTCGTCCACCCTTCAGGGTGTGCTTCGGGCAAAGGCCGTAGTGGTGGGCTATGACTTCACCTTTGGCAAGGAACGTTCAGGTCACCTTCA
>CAIOHW010000266.1 GCA_903858195.1 Oligoflexia bacterium
CATCGGCCTCGCGCTGATCGAATCGCTCGTTCTTTACGCATTCGTCATCGCATTCGTGAAGATCAAGATCTAAGCGTTAAGCTGATTTTGAAATGGTTTGAGGCCGTCGAGCCCTAACGGGCCGGCGGCCTCTTTCCTTTTTTAGCGCGCAAGTAGGGGGCAAGGTACCTGGCGGTATGGCTCGCCGGATGGCCGGCAACCTCCTCGGGAGTTCCGGTGGCAACGACAAGTCCACCGCCCCCGCCGCCCTCGGGACCCATGTCGATCAAATGGTCAGCGACCTTGATGATGTCCATGTTGTGCTCGATGACGATCACGGTATTGCCCTGATCGACCAACGCCTGAAGGATCTTCAGAAGCTTTCGGATGTCCTCGAAGTGAAGGCCCGTACTCGGCTCATCGAGAATATACAGGGTCTTGCCAGTGCTTCTGCGCGCAAGCTCACGCGCGAGCTTGATTCGCTGGGCCTCACCGCCTGAGAGCGTTGTGGCGCTCTGCCCGAGCTGGAGATACCCGAGGCCGACGTCCTCCAGCACCCGGAGCTTGGACTTGATCGAGGGAATCGAGTCGAAGAAGGGAAGTGCCTCGGAGATGCTCATCTCGAGCACTTGGGCAATGTTCTTGGTCTTGTATTGAACCTGAAGCGTATCCCGGTTGTATCGGAGCCCTTGGCAGGTCTCGCACTTCACGAATACATCCGGCAGGAAGTGCATCTCGATGCGCGTCACGCCATCGCCTTCGCAGGCGGCACAGCGGCCACCCTTGACGTTGAACGAATAGCGGCCGATGCCGTAACCTCGAACCTTGCTCTCGGGGAGCTGGGCAAACAGTTCCCGGATGTGGCTGAACACGCCCGTATAAGTGGCCGGGTTGGAACGAGGCGTTTTTCCGATGGGGCTTTGGTCGATGTCGATCACCTTATCCACCTGCTCCAAGCCCTTCAGTCGCTTGCAGCGGAGATCGCCCACCTCTGAACCATGCAAGTGTTTCAGCAATGCGGGGTAAAGCGTGTCGAGCACAAGCGAGCTCTTGCCACTCCCCGAAACACCCGTAACGCACGTCAAGACGCCGAGCGGGAACGCGACGCTCACGCTCTTGAGGTTGTTCAGCGCCGCACACTCGATCCGGATGGAGCGCTCCGGGGTCCACGCCCGCCGAGTGGCGGGAACCGAGATCTCCTCTGCTCCGGATAGAAACCGACCCGTGAGGCTGTCGGGGTCACGAGCCAGAGCCGAGGGTGGCCCGGACGCGACGATCTCACCGCCGAGCTTCCCGGCACCAGGGCCGAGGTCAACCACATGGTCGGCGCGCTCGATCGTGTCTCGATCGTGTTCGACGACAAGGACCGTGTTCCCCAGATCCTTGAGCCGAACCAGCGTTTCGATGAGTCGATCGTTGTCGCGCTGGTGTAGCCCAATGCTGGGCTCGTCGAGCACATAGATCACCCCCACGAGAGAGCTCCCAATTTGTGTCGCAAGTCGAATGCGCTGGGCCTCCCCGCCCGAGAGGGTCTGGGCCGGCCTCGAAAGCGAAAGGTAGCTCACACCGACAGCCGATAGAAAGCCGAGCCGCTCTTGAATCTCCTTTACGATGCGCCCGGCAATCAGGCTGTCTCTTCGGCCCAACGTGAGTCCCTGGGAGAACGTAAGCAGGTCTGCCAGAGACAGGGCGCAGAGCTCGGCGATATTGCGCTCGTCCACCTTAAAGTGGAGGCTCTCGCGCCGGAGTCTGGCGCCCCGGCAGTCAGGGCATGGCGCCACCTCTGCCGCACGCACGAATACGGGAGCATCCGAATCTGGATCGGTCGCCTCTTCAGAGCCCTCGGCGGTCGCATCCGGATCGGTCCCAAGTCCGTCGCAGGTCTTGCACGCACCCATGGGGCTATTGAAAGAGAAGGTGCGGGGCTCCGGATACGGATAGCTGATCCCACAATCGGAGCAGGCGAACTTCTCGGAGATCAGCGATTCCCTCATGCCGGCGGAGTCCTGGATCTCGGCAATGAGCATCCCCTCCCCCAGCTTGAGCGCCAATTCGATGGACTCACCGAGCCGCGGCGAGAGGGCCGAGCGGTCACCTTTCATAATGAGGCGATCAACGTAGACGGAGATGTCGTGCTTGCGCTTCTTGTCGAGGGCGATGTCCTGGGAGAGGTCTAGGGTCTCGCCATCGATCTTGGCTCGCACGAATCCGCGCTGCCTGAGCTGCAAGAGCTCCTTCTGGTACTCGCCCTTTCGGCCGCGCACGACGGGAGCCAGAACGGCAACCTTGGCGCCCTCTTCGAGGGCGAGGAGCATGTCAGTGATCTGCTGGGGCGACTGAGATTGGATGGGGTTACCGCAAGAGTGGCAGAACGGGCGGCCAATCCGCGCAAAGAGAAGCCGAAGGTAGTCGTAAATCTCCGTGACAGTCCCCACAGTGGAGCGGGGATTGTAGCTGGTGGTCCGTTGCTCGATCGAGATGGTGGGGCTCAGCCCGCCGATGAAGTCGACCTCCGGCTTGCCCACTTGCTCGAGGAACTGCCGCGCGTAGGCAGAGAGACTCTCGACATAGCGGCGCTGCCCCTCGGCATAGATGGTGTCAAACGCGAGCGAAGACTTTCCTGAACCGGACGGGCCGGTCAGGACCACCAGTGCGTCTCTGGGCAGTGAGAGCGAAAGGTTCTTGAGATTGTGTTCGCGGGCGCCGCGAACCACAATCTGCGAGTCATCGGTCATCACCTAGTGGCCACCCCCCGCGTCGACTTGAATGGGCGGATGCCCGACCGCCTTTGCGGCGACCGCCAAGGCGTCGAGAAAGAGGGAGCGAATCTCCTCGAGGCGCGGAGCGTCTCCCGCCTCAAAGCGCAGCACCAATACGGGTTGGGTGTTCGAGGCGCGGATCAGCCCCCAGCCATCGCCAAAGTCGACCCGGATCCCATCGATGTCAGTGACCTTCCGACCTGGCGAGAGAATCGCCTTGGCCTGGGAAACGAGGGCGAATTTCTTTTCCTCTTCGCAGTCAATTCGGATCTCCGGCGTGGAGACGCTGCGAGGCAGGTCGGCAAGCAGGTCTGAGATGCGCCCGCTATGGGCAGAGGCGATTTCAAAGACGCGCAAAGCAGCGTAGATGGCGTCATCAAAACCGAAATAACGATCGGCAAAGAAGATATGGCCGGACATCTCGCCCGCCAGCGCGGCACCGGTCTCCTTCATCTTGGACTTGATCAGAGAATGGCCCGTCTTCCACATGATCGGCTTTCCGCCCCGCTTGGCGATGTCATCGTAAAGCCGGTTGCTGGACTTCACCTCCGAGATGATCGTCGCCCCAGGACGATCCTTGAGGACGTCGCGCGACAGGAGCACCATGAGCTCATCGCCGAAGATGATCTTTCCGGACTCATCCACCAGGCCGATGCGGTCAGAGTCACCATCAAAGGCCACACCAAAGTCGGCGCGGACCTCGCGCACGAGTCGAACCAGGTCGGCAAGATTCGCGGGCACCGTCGGATCGGGGTGGTGGTTTGGAAATCGCCCATCCAGTGAACAATACAGCTCATGCACCTCGGCTCCCAGCCGACTAAACAGAGCCGGAGCCACAGTGCTTGCAGTGCCGTTACCCGCATCAATGGCGATCCTCAGTCGCCGAAGCGGTCGGGCCGAGCCGACCAGATGGTCCTGATACCGGGGGATCACATCAAACGCCTCGACAAGCCCATGAGCGGGCTCGGGCCGCGTCGACTCCTCGACCCGCCGCCGGAGCTCTTGAATGTCGGCGCCATGCAGCGTCGACTGTCCAAGGCTGATCTTGAACCCGTTATAGTCTGCCGGATTGTGCGAGCCCGTGACCATGATTCCGCCATCCAGCGACTGGTTGAAGATGCTGAAATAAGTGAGAGGGGTGGGACAAACGCCCAGATCCAGCACGCGTAGTCCGCAGGAGACAAGGGCCCGAATCAGGGCTTCCGCGTACGCGTCGCTCGTGAGCCTGCAATCACGCCCCACCGATACCGATTGTCCCTGAAGGGGCCGACCACTGCGATCACGCAAGAGCGATGCATAGGCATAGCCGATTCGTTCAGCGAGGGCGGGAGACAGGTCTCGGCCCGCGATCCCGCGAATGTCATACTCCCTGAAAATCGAAGAATTGATCTGGATGGGATCCAATTTCATGAGTTTCCCCTTAAACGGCGTTTTGCCATCGAGTCTGCCAGACGCAGCGCAGCCACCATGCTGTCGGGGCGGGCCCGGCCAGTACCCACCAGGTCGTATGCGACCCCGTGATCGACAGACGTCCGGATGATCGGAAGTCCGAGCGAGAGGTTCACGGTGCCGTAGAAGTCAATCAGCTTCACCGGGATTAGGCCCTGATCGTGGTACATGCAGACCACGGCATCAAAACGAGCCTGCCTGCGCGCAAGCAGGTGTGTTGCAAACAGGGTATCAGACGGAAGAGGCCCCAGGATCTCGGCTTGTCTGGCAAATCTCCGGCGAAGAACCCGCAGCGCAGGCAGGATCACGCGCGACTCTTCGGCACCAAAGAGGCCGCCCTCGCCCGCATGCGGGTTCAGCCCGCAGACGGTGATCCGGGGCGCCGCGATCCGGAGCTGATCGCGCAGCGCCGCGTGGCTGATCCGGATCGTCCGCAGCACCCGCTCCCGGCGGATCAGCCCCGGCACCGCCGAGAGCGGCACATGCACCGTCACCAGCGAGACCCGCAGCGGGCGGCCCCGCACGTCCTCACCCGTGAACGCCATGATCGGCTCCTCGACGCCGCAGAGCGCGCCGAGAAAATCGGTGTGGCCGCTATATAAAAAACCGCGCGCG
>CAIOHW010000267.1 GCA_903858195.1 Oligoflexia bacterium
CGGAAAAGGGTAAGCCATACGATATTCAACTAGATGTCACAAACAATTCACTTATTGCGGACGGTTTCAATATCCAGCTCAACTCCCAGAGCAACGATCAACTTCCAAACTTCATTCACTCCAGTTCGCCTTCGAACGTCCGGTTTGCTACCATCGCTGCGAACGAGAAACGGACCTTCGAGTGGCAGGTGACGGACTCGTGGGATTGGATTGACAAGGACTCGCCGCTTCTCAAGGACTTTGCCCTGGATGTCGGTAAATCTACACTTTGGGCCTTACTCTTGGACGCAGTTAAGCAAAAGGTCAAGAACCCAGGGTACAGCATTGGTGTGCTCCAAGTGGGAATCCTCTCAACAGAAATTTATGAAATCTTCAACGTCTATGGATCCACGCCCAATCGCCCGACCCACCTCGGGGGCTACTCGGTCTCGGTGCTTGGATCGCAGTCAATGACGGAGCCGATAGTGAAAGGAGCACCGGTTACTGTCAAGGTTAAATCCATACGGCAAGATGCCCTCGGTATATTCGAGACGAAGTGGGCGAACGCTAAGGCGCAGTTTGCGATTGCGCAAAGCGCTGCCGAATTGATTCCCGGGATTGGCAAGGTGATCTCCCTCATCCCACTCCAGCAAGCGGTGAACGAGTACATCGACGCAGAATCGTGGTACAGCAAGGCAACGGACCCACCTGATCCGAACTACAAGGAACTAGTGTTTCCCCAACCGGTCGATCCGGAGTCCATCCCGAAGGGTGAACCAGAGATTGTCCGGAATATTTTCCTTGCTGAATTAGAGGTGCGAGCACTTCAAGTGGCGGACACCCGCTCCCAGGACCGCGCCGACGGGGCCCGACTGGCTGGCGACTACGAGTGGGTTGAGCGGCACCTCTCCAACACAGTTCGCTACGCGTCAGAGGCGGCCCTGGTCCAGACACGCGTAGCAGGACTACGGCACCTCGCGCGGTTCTATTCTGACGGGCTTAACGGCGGAGTCTCCCAGTCAGAGGTTGACGACCTCGCGGCGAATGGGTTCTCGACCGATGTTGTGACGGAACTTCGCCGGAGCGGTATGAGCGACGCGGCCATCGAGGACTTTCGCCAGTGGCTCGTGAGCCGCGGGCCGTACCAACCCGAGAGCTTTGACGCATCCTCTCTCTCCCTCGCGGAGTCCGTCTTCGCGGCTTCCTCATCGATGGCCGACCTGGAGGAGTCGGCACGCATTCGCGTAGAGATCCTTGGCGGATCTGTTTCGGATCTTCCGACCGACACCCTCGCCCGTTACGCGATGCTGCACGACCGAATCCTCAGGGCAGTTGAAGCCGGAGAGGCGACCGACGCCCTGTTGCGAGATGTCGAGACGCTTGTCCGCGAACTCCAACAGTCGGTGCAGGCGACCAACAGTTACGCCGCGATTGAGCAGTACCTGAACGATGCCTACGCGGCTCTCATCTGGTTCCAGTCGCAGGAACACAGCCCGGCGGGTTTGGTCGCTGAGGTGGACGACCTCGTATCGGCTGGGGAATTGACGGAGGCTGTCGCAGCTCCCCTCCGCCATGCGGCTGAGGATGCTCGCACCTCGCTCGCGGCGGGTGGGTTCGGTCAAGCGGCGGCTGCCCTCGAGACCTTCGACCAACTCGTCGAGAATGGGTGGGGCACGGTCTACCCCGCAAAGTCCGGAAATCGCTTGCTCGGCTACGTTAAGCACGTCTACGACCTGCTCGTGACCGGGGCGACCCGGCCGGGGATCGACGCGCAAGCGGACCGTCTCGGTGCCATCGCGGGTCTCACTACGGGCATGAATCCGCTCGCAAATGACACCAACCCGACCGGGGGTTCGCTCCGGCTCCTCTCAGTCTCGACGCCTATGCATGGGACCGCCGCCATCGACGATGCCGGCACGCCCGCCGACCCAACCGACGATCGGGTCGTGTACACCCCTGGCGCTTCATTCACCGGCACTGACCCATTCACGTACTATGTAACTGGGGACGGGGTGGTCGGTTTAACGAGTGGCCAAGTGAGCGTTCGACGGGAGCTCGCCGTCGGTCAGGAATACGCGCAAGCGATGCCCGATTTCGACCGTCAGGCCTTCTTCTTGCAAGCTGAAGCGGGGAAGTGGTACCGGCTGGAAACCCTTGATGCTTCCGGATACGTCGCCGTTGAGATCACCGCTCCTGACGAGAGTTTTGTCTCCAGCGGCGTTGCCCAGAACAGTAGTTTAATACCTTTCCTCGCCGGATTGAGCGGTGAATACCGCGTGCAGTTCGAATCTTACTTCGGCGGAAGTGTGACGTTTCGGCTCGTCGAGGTTCCAGGAGTAGAAATCACTATGGAGCAGGAGTATGGTGATTCACTCCCCCAGAACGATTTACAACCGTACACATTTCAAGCTGAAGCCGGCAATTGGTATCGACTCCAAACGCTGACCGCAACCGGTGCCCGCGCGACTGCCGAGGTTTATAACACCGATCGTAGTCATATCACGACCGGCACGTTTTTCTCCGGCGGCCAAATGCTGTTTTACGCGCCGACAACCGGGCCGTACGAAATCGTCCTCTCGAACGAGTCTTACTACGGAGGCACGGCGGAATTCACCTTCAGGCTAGTTCTTATTGGTGGACTAAAGGAAATCATCCGTGGTCAGTGGGATACAGGGACACTCAACCCGCCCCCGGGCGGGGCAGGGAGATCGGAAATCCTCTATCGGCTAAAGGTGACTGCCGGGGAGTCCTTCCGACTGATGCTACCTCCGTCTTCTTCGTACGAGGTCAACATCGGCGCATACGGTTCGGGCGGGGCCTTGCTCGGTTCGGTATCCGACTACAGCCGAGAGGTCGTGGTCCGCCCGCAGACATCCGGTGAAGTCCTGATCGCGGTATACGGTTCTAACTTCTCAAACCCGGTCGAGTACCAATTCATCGTCGCCACGCCGCTGACGGAACGCCGGACTATCGCCATCGGCGACATCGTAACTGGAAGCGTTGCAGGAACTGCTGACCGGCATCTTTACACTTTCACCGGCAGCTCCGGGATGCAGATGCTTCTCGACCAGTCCGCATCAGGTAATGTTTCGTTCAACCTGCACCGACCAGACGGTCAAAAAACCCGGATCTACAGTGGGCTGGAAACCTTGCTTGCGGATGGACAGTATGAACTTGAAGTCTTGTCAGTTCTAGGGGCGTCCGATTATCGGATTCGCCTTCGGGAAGCAGCGGTGCAGACGACTATCGCCGTCGGCGAAGAGGTCTCTAGTACGTTTAATCGGCCGACTGAGTGGGCAGTTCCCGATCAACTACTCTACAAGGTCTCGCTAACGGAAGGACAGGAACTCGTACTTAATACGACAGGAACTCCAGCCTCGTCCGCCGGGCAGGGGTTCTGGAGTTTGTTAGGGCCGAACGCAACGTTCGTCGGTGGTGGGGGTTTGCGAGACAGTCTCTTGTTCACAGTCCCAGCAACTGGTACTTACTTCCTCCTGGTAGAAGCTTATGAGGAAACTGCATTCAGTTTCCTTCTCGCGCTTCAGCCGGAACCGATTAGCTTCGACTTGAACTTAGGCGAAGCGATTACAGGTTCGATAGACATGCCGGGACGACTGGCGAAGTTCGCCTTCATAGGCTCTGCCGGACTGCCTCTTTATTACGAGGCTTTGGATCGGGATTTCGACCGGATCGTAGCACGCTTGCGTGGGCCGGATGGGCGGCTCCTGTGGTATGCGAATGCCGACCTTGACGGCCTCCTTGTCCTTCCTCTTGACGGAGACTATGTGCTTGAAATCGACGCTCAGGACGCGGATGCAGGGGATTTCAGCTTCCGATTATCTGAGCTGTCCAATCCGCCTCTCCTTTCAGTTGGGCAGATCGTCAGCGGTGTGATCGACACACCTCGTTCAACAGTCGTGTATGCGTTCGACGGTTTGGCCGACCAACGGTTGCTTTTCGATAACCTATCAGCCTCCGAAACAAAAGGCGGTAACTGGATTCTATATGGCCCCGACGGTTGGAACCTGAATAAGTACAACGACTCGTTGGGCACCGATTTCGCTGTCACGCTGCCTAAAACCGGACGATATTTCCTCGCACTTGAAGGGCGGTCGGAAAACGCCATAACGTATGAATTCAAGGTGACAGAACCGGTTACGGTAGCTCGGCCACTCACGCTCGGCATAATGACTTCGGGAGAAATCGTCGAAGCCGGGGAGCGACATGTGTACACATTCACGGGCAGCATCGGACAGATCCTCTACTACGACTCCATCGATGCGGATCTAGAACCTACACTTCTCCGCCTCATCGGCCCCGACGGTGATGTCGTGGCAGCATTCGCTGGCGAAGTTGACGGGCCAGCGTTCGTGCTGCCCATGGCCGGAGAGTACAGGTTGTCTGTCACAAACTCGAGCATCCTTCCCGGGGACTATGCGTTTCGAATGCTTAACGTATCGGCCCAGACTGCCGTTCCACTCGGTGAGCCTGTTACCGGGGTGGTAGAGTGGCAGACTGGCAATCCAGAGGGCTCGGCCAGCTCCGCATATCGATTGTCTGTACCTAACGCGACTGAGTGGATTCTAAACTTTGCGTTGTTCAGCAATCCCGACCCTTACGTTTCTTGGACCGTCTATGATGCATCGACTGCAACGAAGCTTTACTCAAGGGACTCGATTTTCTCCAACGCTACCATTTCATTCCCACGGGCTGGAGAATATGTACTCGTGTTTGAAGGAGCATCAGGCGAGTCGGTTGATTTCAGGTTCCAAGTGGACAGTATCAACCATGCACCAACTAGTCTGTCCCTGTCAAACAGCTTTGTAAATCAAGATGCTCCTGAAGGCACAGCCATTGGCCAGCTTTCAACTAGCGATGCTGATCCGACAGATATTCATAGCTACGCGATTGTCATTGGCCAAGGGGATTCCGATAACGCTAAGTTTTCGATCGTTGGAAATCAACTTCGGGCCGCAACCACACTCAACTTTGCCACAGGCTCGTTCTATACCATTCGAATTCGAACAACGGACCAAAGCGGGCTGTCGCTCGAACAGCTAGTATTGATAAGAGCCATGCCGATTGCAAATAATGACACGGCCACTGTGCTATCGAATTCAAGCATTACTGTTGATGTGAAGGACAACGATCTTCATTCGCTCGGTACCACGCTTGTTATTGTTGACCAATCTCTCAGCGCCGGATCGGCTACTGTCGTGGGAGACTCGATCCTCTTCAATCCCAGCGACGAGTTCAGGGGAATTGCCAGATTTACCTATCAGTTGCAAATAGCACCGGGAGTCTTTTCAAACACTAGTACCGTTTCTATAGGTGTTGCGGGTTCTGCGAGGCAGAACCCGTGGATGATACTCGATGTAGACAGCGATGGGAACATCTCACCCCTTGACGTGTTAGTAATCATTAACTTGCTCAATTCGTACGGACCAAGCATACCAGTAGAAATTCTAGGGAATTCTATCGAGAAGCCTTTTTACGACACCGATGGCGATGGGTTTATCTCTCCACTGGATGTTCTGTCGGTAATCAACCATCTGAACAGCCGTTCCAAAGGGGAGGGCGAAGAAGCATCCGTGATTGACTATCCAACCGATGTGGATATCAGTCTGATCGACACTGCCTTTGGGGACACATGGGACTGGCTCAGCAACACGCGTCGCCGACGAGGTAGCAGATCGCACAGCTGACAGCGTAGGGCCTTCGAATTGTCGTAAAGTTAGAGTAGGCCAGATCAATATTGATACATCCAGTGATGATGTCACTCCGTTACCTCCTTGATGCTTAGGGTAGCCTTGGCTTTCGAGAAAAGTATTTGAAAGCCTCACTAGCAGAATGCGTCTTTGTTCAAGATTTGCTATCTTTCTGTTTGGGAGTCCATTGACGAATTTTTAGCTAATTGGCGGGCCGTTTGAACCCTGCTCGATAATTTTCGAGCATACCGTCCAAGGAGATACCCCTTGGACCGCAAAGCACTAAGCCTCGACCAAATCAAATCCCTCCTTCCTGGTTTACCGAACCGGGAAGGCTTTTCGGACCGTCTGTATTTATGCAAAACCGGGCCTCTTACCGGGCAATTTGCACAGGATACGCTCTGGGAACCGGCTATCGACCAGCAGGCGATGACCGTCCGCATGCGGATCAGCACCGCAGAGCTAGACCGCGTCAACCACGTAGTTGATCAAGATGGAATCGATACAGACTTCTACCAAGACAACCCCGTGGTTCTCTTTGGCCACGGAATGGAAGGGATCACTCTACCGGTTGCTGTCTCCGAGGATTCCGGGGGAATTCTCACCATCACACGAGAGTCCGATGGCACCTATGCCGTAGCGCATCATCTCTCGCGCAACAAACTCAGCTCTCAGTTCTTTGACCTGGTAGTCCAGAAATTCCTTCGGTCTTCCTCGATAGGAATTACC
>CAIOHW010000268.1 GCA_903858195.1 Oligoflexia bacterium
GTCTGCCACGCGGAGCGGACGTGAAAACAGGAAAGAAAACGCCACGGGCGGGATATTGAAGGCAAATCCCGTCGACCACGATGCAGTGGCGCCCTCGGAGATCCGACGGGCAAGATCATCGGGTTTTCGCCAGATGCTGCCCAGATCGGCAGCGAGGATGCCTCGAAGCGGGGCAAACCCGATCAGTTCGCCCAGCGGAAATCGAAGTTCGGATTTTGCGCCGAGCAGATAGTTGCCGCGCAGGCGATCATCGTTGAATGAATAGGCACGAAAGAGGTCATCGCTCGAAACAAAAAACGGGTTTCGAAGGTCGGCGCCACCAGTGAGATTGAGCGAGGCTCCGGCCACACCCTGCAGCGCAAGCAGCGAGCGCCCCCAGAGTCGAAAGTACCGGGCGAGATCGAGCCTGAGCCTTTCGGAGGCCACCCCCCTTGACGGGAGCCACTCGGTGGCGGCCTCGGCAAGAAGCCCAAAACCTCGAATCGGGCCTGTAAAAAACTCATATTCGATGAGGTCAACCCCGTAGCTCAATGCCGGGCCCACGATGAAGTCCGGGCCAGTGGGTGAAAAACCGGGTCGCGAAACGCGGCCAAGCCTGAGCACGCCGCTTCCGTACTGGTAGGGCCCGAGCGGGTACTGCAGGGCGCCGAGCACGCCGCTTTCGTCCGAGCGGAAGAGTGCCGGTTCCCCAATGGGAGCGGCAGCATCGAGCCTGAGAGTGCGCTGATGGTAGGCGCCGAGCGTCCAGGTCGAGCGGCCCTCCTGGCTCGTAAAGAAGGCGTTGGCTTGCGTGACGCCCTGTCCGTTGATCGCCAGGATGTCGGCTGAAACGATGTGGTTTCGCATCAGGTCGCTCACCGTGGCTCCGGCCCCGAGCACCGCTCCTGAGCTGAAAAACGCGGCAAGATCTTCGAGTCGCATGCCCGTGCCCGCAAACGGTCGATAGCGTTTTACGGATGGTGAAGGGAAGGGCGTCACCTCGGTGGCATCCCACGGCGGCAGCGCCGCCGGTTTTCGATCCGGGTTCGGGGCATGGGTGTTGGGGATGCGCACGAGGTGGTAGCGGCTCTTTTCAAGACCGAGGGCATAGACCCCGCGTGCGGTGAGCTGGGGTTGGGCCATGAGGGTGCGAACGAAAGTCACCTGCTCCAGGCCGCGCCCCGGGGTCCATCGGTAGATCTGCTGCCCATGCCCGTTGGTGCTTCGAAGATAGATCTCGCGCGAGGGATCGATCGCAACCGGCTCAAGCAGGTTTTCGTGACCCAGGCCCGGCAGCACGAGTGGCTTCACTTCAAGAGTGTCTGGATGCAGCTGCACCACGCCGTAGAGCCCTCCTGCCGACCCGAGATCAGACGACGCAAGGATCCCGGACCTCGTCCAGCTCAAGTGCTTCCACGAAAACGCTCCTTGGGTCAGGGGCCGGGGCATGCGCCTGCCTGCACCCGATCCGAGCTCAATCACGTAGACGTTCTGCCAGCCCTTGGAGTTGATTCCGACAAACGCCACGCGCTTCTCGTCGGGATCCAGGGCAGGCGAGTGGGCCTGGATCAAGCCAAATTCGTGGAGCCGCACCCGTGCCCCGGATCCGGCCTTTGGTGCCGCGCCGGGGCGTGCCCGGTAGGTGCGAAGTTCGAGCTCGGGCCCCTGTGCCGTCGCAGCCAGGAAGGCTAGGCTCGAGTTGCCGATGGCAATCGAGGGGACTTGCAGGAAGTAGAGGCTCACGGCCGAAGTCTGGCGGTCATGGATCACCTCCACAGAGAGCGGCCGGCCCCGGCGGCCCTTGAGCAGGCCCAACTGGAGCGATGCACCCCCGGTGAGTGGGTCGACCTCGCGCCAGAGCACATGCGTTCCGTCGGGTGAGAGCACGTAGTGGTCGAGCGTGCGTCCCACGGTGCGAAGCGGTTTCATCGAGGCAAGCGAGATCGCTCCGTTCATCCCGAGCTTCATTTTTTCGTCGAGGTAAGTTCGCCAGGCCTCCTGAAGCTGGGGTGTCGTGTGTCCCGTGGCTTTTCGCAGGGCTGCCGTGAAGTCGGGCACGGCCTTCGTGCCCAAGGAACGGGTGCAGGAACGGTAGAGTCGCTGCACCGTGCCCTTGCCGTAGATTTCTTCGAGGAAGGCCACCTTGAGCTGCCCCAGCTTGTACACATGCTGAAAGTCGTAGGGCCCGGGCTTGAGGTAGTCCCGGAGCTCATCGCGCGCCTTGCGGCGGGCGTTGAAGTAGAGGTCTCGAAGCAGCGCGAGCGTCTCGGTATCGAGCCCGCGAAGCGAGTAGAACTCGGCCATGCCTTCGATCAGCCAGAGCGGCATGCCCATGGCGGCAATGCCCTGTCCCTGCTGCTGGAGCTGGACTTGGAATTGATGCACGAGCTCGTGGTGGCTGATGTGCCTGAAGGTCTCACGCTCGCCCCAGTAGGGAATGGCCATGGTCGGTTCGAGGGTCGAGGTGACGCCCTGAACTCCCTCCTCGATAAAAAAGACGTTGGCCTGGCGAAACTCCCCATACGAGCTGAAGAGCAGGTAAGAGAATCGCCGGGTCGGCGTGAACCCGAAATCGCGCACAAGCCCCGCAATCTGGGACTCAATGACCGGAGCTGCGTACTCGGCTGTCCAGTAGGAGGGCTGCCCGCTTCCGACGTCATAGAAATAAAGGCGCCACGAGATCGACTGCTTTCCGCTTCCGAGCTCGAAGTCGCGATAATGCCAGTCAAAGACCTTCCAACGCAGGTCGGGCTTTCCGGGATGGCGAGGGTAGACCACCGTCTGCGGAAAGAGGCGCGAGCCTTCGGGGTTGAGCAGCCAGCCCATTCCCATTCCGGGCATTTGGGCCAGCGCGGCGGCTGGCAGAAGCCCTGTGCCGATCAGGATGGGGAGCGCGAGGACGAAAAAAAACCGCATGCCGGAGGGCCTCCTCCGACATGCGGTTGCAAGTTGCTGCGCAGGGATTAGTGGTGGTGGTGGCCTTCGGGGCCGTGTGCGTGGCCGTGGCTGAGCTCATCGGCAGTCGCATCGCGCATGGTCGTGATTTCGATTTCAAAGGTGAGGTCCACACCTGCCAGAGGGTGGTTGCCGTCGAGCGTCACGGTATCGGCGTGGACCGCGGTCACGACGAAAACGCCAGCAGGCTCACCGTTCGGGCCACGGGTGGCAAACTGATCGCCCACTTCGAGGCCTTCGGCCTTGGGGAGGCGGTTCTTGGGGACCTGCATGATGAGCTGTGCATCATGATCGCCGTAGGCGCGTGCCGAAGGCACCTCGATCGTGCGCTTGTCGCCGACCGATAGCAGCAGGAGCTTTTCTTCGAGTCCTGGAATGATCTGGCCCGATCCTTCGATGAAAAGAAGGGGGTCCGACCCGGAGGACGAGTCGATGACTTCGCCGGCTGGATTTTTGAGGGTGTAGTGGAAACCGATCACTCTTGGGCTGATTTTCATGACCGGAATAGCATTTCACGCCGGGCACCCTTGCACCAGTCCAAAAATCGAGCTAGCAGGCCGATTGATGGCACAGAATCGGGTGGCGAAGGATTACGCGCGCTTGCGGGAGTTGCTGGTGACACAGGAGCAGTTCCCGCTTGAATACCTGCATAAATTCATCGGGAGAAATACGCCTGCCTTTGATGCAGGAGTTCAGGCCTGGAAGGATCGCCACCGACCGATCTCCTGCCCATCGGATCGCCTGAGCGCCAGTCAGGGGCATCGCTCGGTCACCTTTGTGCTGCAGATGGCCACGGTCGATGAGCTCATTGCCATGCTCGAGGCGACCGATGCGATCCCGGATCTGGTCATGGTGCTGTGATGCAGCAGAAAAAGGGGGGGCAGGTGACTGAAGCTCGCAAGACCGCCTATGCGCTCGCCTTGGATGCCCTCGCACGACGGGATCGAAGCCTCTCTGAGCTCGAAAGTCTGCTTTTGCGCAAGGGCTTTGCCGCCGAAGAGGTCGAGCAGGCGCTCCGGAGGGTGGTGGAGCTGGGCTACCTGAACGAAGAGCGCCTGGCCGGATCCCTGATTCGAGACTCGAGGCTTGCAGGACGCGGCCCGCGCGCCGCCTGGATCAAGCTCAAGCAGCGCGGCGTCGAGGGCTGGAGCCTGGAGCGGGTGCAGGAGCTCTGGAAAGGCGACGCGTCTGGCCCGGAGGGCTCGGAGTTTTCGGAGCTCGAGACAGCGCGTGCCTGGATCGAGCGTCGCTACCCCGGTTTTGCCGAGGATCGCAAAGAAGCGCGCCGAGCCATGGGGGCACTCGTGCGTCGCGGCTATTCGTTCGATGTGGCCCAAGCCGCCGTTCGCCCAGCCGGTCTCCGAGGAGAAGATCCATGAAGCCCACTCGAGTCCACATTCAGGATCGTTTTTTCGGGGGCCACCGCGCACTCAAGTCCTACTTTGAACAGGTCCAGGGAGACCCCAGGGGGGCCGATCCGAGGCGCTTTTGCTGGGACTTCTGGCATGTGCCCGGCCAATACCGGCTCCTGCGCACGCCTGCGTACCATTACTTTCCAAAGCCGCTTTATGACCGTCTCCATGAAAAGCTCGTGCGTTTCGGGCGCGAGGTACTGGGATGCCACGACATCTCGCCGCCCTGGATGAGCGCCTACATCGACGGGTGCGAACAGCGCTTCCATGCCGACCTGCCCCATGGCCCGTGGGCGTTTGTCTACTCGCTCTCGCCCGGTACCGGAATTCGCGGTGGCGAGACGCTGCTTCTGCGTGAGCAGACCCTCTCGCTCTGGGATCAGCCGGGGCCTGAGGCGGGAGCCGGTATGGAGAGGGCGGATGTGATCCAGGAGATCCCCCCGCTTGCCAATCGTCTCACCGTTTTCGACCCCCGCATTCCGCATGCGGTGGCGCGGGTCGAGGGCGCCCGCGACCTGCTGGAGGCCCGCGTGGTGATCCACGGCTGGTTCGTCCAGCCGCGTCCGTTTATCGAAGGCCGTCTCCAGCCCCGTGCCTTGTCACGTGAGATTTCGCGCGTGCTCGAAGAGCTGGATGTGTTTTTCAGGCTTCCTGAGAACCAGGGGGCCTCGGTGCGCGGGATGGCTAGCATCCGTTTTTCGGTGGGTCCGTCGGGCCGGGTGACCTCACCCCGCGTGCTGGTGCACTCGCTTCGATCCCAGGGGGGCGCGGGCGAGGGGAAGGTGGTGCAACGCCTGCTTTCGCAAATCGTCGGATCGCTCAGACACTCGCGCTTCACCGCCGCGGATGCGGGTTCAAAAGTCACCCTTCCGTTGGTGTTTGACTAAAGCTCGAGAGCCTGAGGCCTGCCTCCATCTGCTCCAGCCGCGTTTCAAGAAGCCTGATGCGGCTTGAGGCCAGTTCGTCTTCGATCTCGATGATGCGGTAAGTGGTGCTGCGGCCCTGCCTGAGCTTTTGCTGCTCGAGTTCAAGCTTTTCGAGCTGGGTTTGCTCCAGTCTCGCGAGCAGTGCGACGCGCCTGCCTGAGTCGGAGAGCCTCTCGCGCAAGAGCGCCAGATCGTCATCCGACTCACGCCGCTGCCTTTGGTATCGCGCCTGGGCAGCCTCCCTGGCATGGACATGGCCCAAGGTGGCGGTGCGGCGGGCATCGAGATCGAGCGGAGCTTCGATTCGCACTCCAAAGACGAGCTCTTTTCTTACGAGGCTCAGGCTTCGGGCGAGTGCATCGGCAGGAGTGGCGCCCCGGCCCTTGAGTCCGAGCTCGGCAAAAAGGTCCACCGTGGTGCGCAGACCATCGCCTCCGAGTCTTGCTTTTTGCTCGAGTGCATCGGCCGTCTCGCGCAGGGCTGCAAGCCCTTGAACGAGCCTGGCTGGCGGAGCATCAGCCGGACCCGGAGTCTCGGCTTTTTCGAGCTCGAGCAGTCGGGGGTTTTCTGGATCGCGCGGTGGGTCCTCGCCTGCAAGCGACCAGAATTCCAAGCGAGCGGTGCGCAGTCGGGAGCGCGCCTCCTCGAGTTCCACCTGCCTGAGCTCGAGCTGTGCGCGTGCCTGCGCCAGATCGGCCGAATCCGAGAGTCGGGCCTTGCGCCTGCGCATGACCCAGTCGACCCGATTTTTCGACCTCTCAACGAAGTCCTCGAGCAACTCCACGCGTGAAGCGGCGCAAGAGTGTCTCCAGTACGCAAGCGATGCATCGAGCTGGATCTGCTGGGCAGCAGACTCGGATGAATGGTGGCGTGCCCGGGCGTCGGCGATCGCGGCATTTCGAGTCGAAATCAGGCGGTTGCCCCAGGAACGTGCCCCAAGCGGCAGGGTGAGACCGATCGTAGGCCACGCGTCATAATACTCACTGAATAGAAAAGCAGGCGCACCCTGCGGAGGAACATCGAGGCTCACGCGGTTGAACAACCACGAGACGCGCGCCTCAAGTCCCGGTAGCCCGGACGCAAAGGCGCGCTGAAGCTCGAGCGAGACGCCCGTCGCGCGCGTGGCACTGGGAGCA
>CAIOHW010000269.1 GCA_903858195.1 Oligoflexia bacterium
CAAAATGCTACCCTTGGTGGCAGCCCTATAACCCACACCTACGATGTCGAGTTCGCGAGTGAATCCAGTGGAGACTCCGTGGACCATGTTCTGAACCAGTGTGCGAGTAAGACCGTGCAGCGCACCCGAATTCTCTACACTCTCGTCGCGGGAGACAACAACCTGGCCGTTCTCAACCTTCACCATGATACCAGCAGGTACCTTCTGGGAAAGCTTGCCCTTGGGGCCTTCGACCCGGACGGCTCCGTCTTTGACTTCAACCTTAACGCCCTGAACTACGCGAACAGGGGCTTTACCGACACGTGACATAAATCACCAGACCTCACAGAGGACTTCGCCACCGACCTTCGCCTGTCTGGCCTTCTGGCCGGACAGTACGCCCTTGGAGGTGGAGACAATGGAGATACCCGCACCGCTCAAAGGACGCGGAAGCTGCTCATAGCTCGAATACTTACGGAGACCTGGCCGGCTAATACGCCGGATGCCCTGAATGACACTGGAACCTTCGTCAGTATACTTCAGGAAGATCTTGATCATCGGACGGCCCTCTTCACGCACCAGGCGGAAGTTCTTGATGTAACCCTCGTCCTTAAGGACGCGGATGACATTGGCCTTCAGGCGCGATGCCGGAACCTCGAGCTTCTCGTGCTTCTCAAGGCAGGCATTGCGAATCCGGGTCAACAAATCTGCAACAGGATCGGTCATGCTCATAAACTGCTCCTCACCCTTACCAGCTGGACTTCGTCACGCCCGGGAGCTGCCCCTTCAGGGCAAGTCCGCGGAAGCAAAGACGGCACATATTGAACTCGCGCATGTAAGCACGAGGGCGGCCGCACAGCGGACACCGGTTCCTCGCCCGAGTGCTGAACTTGGGCTTCTTCATCGATTTCTCGAGTTTTGCTTTAGTAGACAAAGTCGACTCTCCTCTTGCTCGAATCTTTACTTGCGGAACGGCATGCCGAGCTCAGTCAGAAGCGCGCGCGCATGTTCATTCGTCTTTGCACTGGTTTCGATGGTGACGGTCATCCCACGGACCTTGTCCACCTTGTCGTAGTTGATCTCAGGGAAGATGATCTGCTCACGAAGACCCAGAGAGTAGTTACCACGTCCGTCAAACGACTTAGTGGGAACGCCCTTGAAGTCACGCACGCGCGGCAGCGCCACGTTCATGAGCCGGTCCAGGAACTCATACATGCGAGCGCGTCGCAGCGTAACCATGACGCCG
The DNA here is from genome assembly GCA_903858195.1 of Oligoflexia bacterium. Lineage (GTDB taxonomy): Bacteria > Bdellovibrionota > UBA1018 > UBA1018 > UBA1018 > CAIOHW01. Next base: position 1,226 of record CAIOHW010000269.1, read on the forward strand.
ACTGCGTTGCCTTCGCGAACCTTAAAGGTGGCAATTGCCTTGCGGGCACGAGTGAGCACTGGCTTCTGGCCAGTGATGGTCATCATCTCGTCATAAGCTCCGTCCAGAACCTTGGGGTTTCCAACGGCCTCCTTGACGGCACAGTTCACGGTCACCTTCATGAGGCGCGGGACCTGCATCGGGTTCTTAAACTGGAACTGCTTCATCATTCCAGGCACAGCCTTTTCCCGGTAAAGCTTCTCGAGCCGGGGGGTCTTGCTCGGGGAAACCTTGGTCTCACCCTCAGCAGCAATCTTCACGCTTCCAGCCGAAGCGTCCTTGCCCTTCTTGCCCTTGCCTGCGGCGGGCTTCTTTTCGGCCTTCGCCGCTTTTGATGCACCCGCTTCGCCTGCTTTTACTTCTTTCTCAGCCACAACTTCTTCTCCTTCTGTCCGAATTCACGTCCGGGGAACAGGAACAAGGCCTCACGCCTTATCCGGTGAAGTCCCGCAACGCTTGCAGACCCGAATCTTCTTGGACGAGGCTGGAGCCGCGCCCTTTTTCTTTGCAGCCGCCTCGGCCGCCTTCACTCCGTGACGGGTACCCTTTCCGCACTTGGTACACATGACCAAGACGTTCGAGGCATGGATCGGAAGTTCCTTCTCGATAATGCCGCCCTGAGGGTTTTGGGTGGAGGGCTTCACATGGCGCTTGACCATGTTCAGCTTCTCGATGGTCACACGACCCGTCTTGGTGCTCACATGGAGAACCTTGCCGGTCTTGCCCTTTTCCTTCCCGCTGATGACCTGGACTTGGTCATCTTTCCGGATATGCAACTGACTGCGTTCTGCGCTCATCATGACACTCGACCTCACAACACTTCAGGTGCCAAGGAGATGATCTTCGTGAACGCCTTGGCGCGCAGCTCACGTGCCACTGGGCCGAAAATACGGGTTCCAATGGGTTCGTTCTGGGCGTTGATCAGGACCGCCGAATTCGTATCAAAACGAATATAGGTCCCGTCGCCGCGGTTGATTTCCTTCTTGGTCCGGACGATCACCGCCTTGAGGACCTGGCCCTTCTTCACCTTTGCACTCGGCGTGGCTTCCTTGACGGTAACGACGATGACATCGCCGATCGTCGCATACTTGCGGCGGCTGCCGCCGAGCACCTTGATGCACATCAGGGAGCGGGCACCGGTGTTGTCGGCTACGTCGAGCCGGGTTCGCATCTGGATCATAAAATCATCTCCTCAACTTTCAGTAGCCGGGATTAAACACCGATCTCCAGCGTCTGTGCCGAGCGACGGAGAATCTCCTGCAGGGCCCAACGCTTGTCACGGCTCAACGGCCTGGACTCGATAATACGGACGAGGTCACCGGTCTTGGCAGTGTTCTTCTCGTCGTGCGCCTTGAAGCGACGTGAACGGTTCACATACTTCTTATAGAGGGGGTGGCGCACTCGACGATCGACCTTCACGACGATCGTCTTCTGCATCTTGTCGCTCACCACGGTGCCCACCACTTCCTTGCGGCGGCCAAGTACGTTTGCGGTCGCAGTGCTCGCGGCCTTTACGACGGGTTTGGTTGCCTTGGGAGCCACTTTCTTGGGGGCGGCCTTCGGGGCGCTAGCCTTCTTTTCTGTTGCCATAAATCAGTCCTTCCTTCGCTCAGCCGTTCATCTGGGTCAGGCGGGTCTTGAGACGCGCCAGAGCCTTGCGTTCACGCCACAGGAGAGCGGTGTCCTTAAGCTGTCCGGTAGCACGCTGCATGCGTGCCTTGAACAGGTGGGACTCGGTCTCGCGGACCTTGGTTACAACTTCGTCCTTCGAGAGTTGCTGAATCTGCTTAAAATTCTTGTTCGACACAGCGTTGTCCTTTCGAGCTCAGTGAGCCGTTCAAGCCTGGGCGGCCGCTGCGCGCGCCGCCTTTATTGCCACTTTGGCGGCCTTCTCTTCGGCCTTGGCTTTGATCATCAGGGCTTCCGAGCCCTTGCTGATCGGCTTACACGAAACCGGCAGCTTGTTGTTGGCCAGACGGAGCGCCTCAAACGCCTCGCTCTGTGGGATGCCGCCCATTTCGAAGAGGATACGGCCGGGCTTGATCACCGCTGCCCACTCCTCCACGTTGCCCTTTCCGGAGCCCATTCGGGTCTCAGCTGCCTTCTTGGTGATGGGCTTATGGGGGAAAACGCGGATCCAGATCTGGCCTCCGCGCTTCACCGAACGAGTCATCGCAATACGAGCAGCCTCGAGCTGACGGGCAGTAATCCTGCCACATCCGATCGCCTGGAGACCAAATTCACCGAAGAACAGCGAGCCGCCGCGATCAGCGGTGCCACGCATCTTGCCCTTCTGCTGTTTACGCCATTTTACGCGCTTGGGTGACAACATGATACTTACTCCTTCGCAGCTGCCTTGGCTTCAGCGGCAGCCTGCCTCTTCAGGGTCTGAGCTTCGCCATTGTAGACCCACGACTTCACACCGATCACGCCATAGGTAGTACGAGCTTCGGCGGTGCCATAGTCAATGTTGGCGCGGAGCGTGTGGAGAGGAACGCTGTCCTCGCTGTACCACTCCGTGCGTGCGATCTCGGCGCCACCAAGACGCCCTGATACGCGAATCTTGATCCCCTTGATGCCCTGCTTGAAGGCAGAGGTCATTGCCTTCTTCATGGCGCGGCGGAAAGCCACGCGCTTTTCGAGCTGGGCTGCAACGTTCTCTGCGATGAGAGTCGCGTTTGCCTCGGGCTTCTTCACTTCAACGATGTTCAAAAACACTTCGTTTTTGGACAGCTTCTGTACGTCAGCCTTGAGCGTCTCGACGCCAGAACCCTTCTTGCCGATCACGATGCCCGGACGAGCCGTATGAACGTTGATCTTGACCTTGTTGGCAGCGCGCTCGATCTCGATGCGGGCAATTCCTGCACCGAAAAGCTTCTGCTTGATGTAGGCGCGCAGCTTGATGTCCTCGTGAAGGAGCTTGGCGTAGTCGCGCTTGGAGTACCAGCGGCTGTCCCAGGTCCGGGTGATCCCCAGACGAAAACCAATCGGATGAACCTTCTGACCCATTGTCGTCCTTCTCCTTACTTGCGCTCTGCCAGGGTCACGGTGACGTGACTGGTTTTCTTGTTGATACGGAATGCAGAACCCTTCGCACGCGGGCGGAAACGCTTCAGCGTGGTGCCCTGACCCACGAGGATGGTCTTAACGACGAGGCTGTCCACGTCGGAGACTCCCTTTTGGTCTGCGTTGGCAACAGCGCTCTTGATCAGCGTATGCAGGACTCCTGCGGTGCGCTTGCGTGCAGAGAAACGGAGCAGATTGAGCGCCTCGTTGACGCCCTTTCCGCGGACTGCATCAGCCACCACACCCAGTTTCCGAGGGGTAATGCGGACAAAACTGACTTTAGCTTTCACTTCCATGATCATCTCCCTCGGTTACTTCGCTGCAGGCTTAGCAGGAGCGGCCGCTGCTGCGGGTGCAGCTGCTGCGGGCTTTGACGCACCTGCGCTCGCCTCGGCGCCGGCCTTCTTATCAGCAGGAGTGTGTCCATGGAAGGTCCTTGTTGGTGCAAATTCGCCCAACTTGTGTCCAACCATGTTTTCAGTCACGTAAACCGGCACGAACTTCTTGCCGTTATAGACGGCAAAGGTGAGTCCGACGAAATCCGGGAGCACGGTCGAGCGGCGGGACCAGGTCTTGATGACCTTGCGATCCTGGGCTGCACGAGCGGTTTCCACCTTCTTTTGGAGGTGGTCGTCACAGAAAGGGCCTTTTTTAATTGAACGGGCCACGGCCGATCTCCTTAATTATTTCCGGCGCTTAACGATGAAAGCATCGGTGCGCTTGTTATTACGAGTCTTGTATCCCTTGGTCGGCACGCCCCACGGGGTGCGGGGATGTCCGCCACCGGAGCTCTTGCCTTCACCACCGCCGTGCGGATGGTCAATCGGATTCATTGACACGCCTCGGTTCGTGGGACGGATCCCCAACCAACGAGCGCGGCCGGCCTTACCGATCTTAAGATTCTCGTGTTCCTGATTACTGAGGGGCCCAATCGAGGCCCGGCAACGGGAGTGCAGGAGGCGCATTTCACCGCTGGGCATCTTGACCTGGCAGTACTCACCTTCCTTGGCCATCAGCTGGGCAAAGTTCCCGGCCGAACGAGCCAGACGACCGCCACGACCCGGCTCAACCTCGATATTGTGAATAACAGTACCCACAGGAATCGAGCTCAGGCTGAGGTTATTGGCGGGCTTGATGTCAGCAGACTCGCTGGCGATCACCTTGTCGCCCACCGATAGACCCGATGGAGCCAAGATGAAACGCTTCTCGCCGTCTGCGTAGTTCAGCAGGGCGATGTATGCAGTACGATTCGGATCGTACTCGATCGACGCCACGACCGCGGGAATGTCCCGCTTGTCGCGAATGAAATCAATCACGCGGTACTTGCGCTTGTGCCCACCGCCGATATGGCGAACGGTCATCTTGCCCAGAGTATTGCGCCCGCCGGATTTACTCAGCGGCTGCATCAGCTTGCGCGGCTTCTTAGGCTGCTCCTTCTTGGGCGTGAGCACCGAGAAGTCAGCAACGGTCTTAAAGCGGAGCGAAGGAGTCGTCGGCTTGAAAGTTTTGACTGCCATGTTCGTTACCTCTTATTGAGCCGCCTGGAAGAAATCGATCTTCTGGCCTTCAGCCAGGGTCACGAGAGCCTTCTTCCAGTTGGAGCGCTTGGTTTCAAAACCACCGAGGCGCTTGTTCTTGCCATGCATCACCATCGTGCGGACGTCCTTGACGCGCACATTGAAGAGACGCTGAACGGCATCCTTGATCTCGGGCTTGCTCGCCTGAGCAGCCACTTCAAAGGCATACCTATTCGCGACTTCCATCTGTGCGGTGGACTTTTCGCTGATGATCGGGCGCTTGATCACTTCGTACACACTGCGCATACGTCAATTCCTTTCCTTGGTCCTGTCACGCTTCCGGAGCGAGCCGGGCTTCGACAGCCTTGGCAGCGCGCTGAGTGAGAATCACCCAGTCATACCGAACGATGTCGTAAACGTTGATGCCTTCGGTGCGGAGCACCTTCAGGCGGGGAATATTACGGCCCGAGAGCTCAAGGTTCCGGTTCGCATCATCCACGATCAGGACCTTGGTGAGATCCCACTTCTTGGACATCAACTCATGGAATGACTTGGTCTTTGGAGCGGAGAACTTGAACTCGTCCACCACCATGAGGCGCTTGGCCTTAACGCGATCAGACAGAGCCGAGCGGAGCGCCCCACGGACCATCTCCTTGGGAGTGGCCTGCTCATAGCTACGCGGCTGCGGGCCAAAGCTCTGCCCACCGCCCACCTGAAGCGGCGAACGGGTAGAACCCTGACGAGCATTACCGGTCCCCTTCTGCTTGAAGGGCTTGCGGCCGCCGCCACGAACCTCAGCCTTGGTCTTGGTCTTGGCGGTGCCGCGACGACGACCTGCCAGCTGGGCCTTGATGACCTGATGGACGAGCGGAATGTTCACGTCGACAGCAAACACATCGTCACGAAGATCGACTGTGCCGACTTTTTTCTTTTCCTGATTGAGAAGCTCAAAACTTGCCATACTTCACCTCAACCCTTGATCGCCTTGCGGACGGTGACAATCCCGCTCCGAGGGCCGGGAACACTTCCGTGCACGAGCAGAACCTGGTTCTCGAGATCAAGGCCAACCACCTTGACGTTCTGAACCGTCACCTGTTCGTTGCCCATCTGACCGGGCATCTTCTTGTTCTTGAAGCACTTGGCGGGATCGGCACGGTTACCGATAGAACCCAGCTGACGGTGAGAAAGCGAGGCGCCGTGCGACTTGAAGCCGCCGGCCATATGAAAGCGCTTCACGCCGCCCTGGAATCCCTTACCCTTGCTGATAGCAGTGACATCAACGAGCTCGCCCACCTTGACGAACTCAGGGGACAGCACGCTTCCGACAGCGAAACCATCCCACTTGGCGTCATCCGCCAAGCGAAACTCCTGATAGTGATAGAAGCCTGCCGAGCCGGAGGCTTTGGCATGGCCCTGCTCGGCCTTGTTGGCAGCCTTTGCCTTCTTCTCGAGAAAGCCGACCTGGATGGCGTTGTAGCCGTTTTTTTCCTTGGTCTTGAGCTGCGTGATCACGGTCGGGTTCAGGTTAATCACCGTGACCGCCTGAAGGCTGCCATCTTCGGCGTAAACCTGGGTCATGCCGGCCTTAACGCCGAGCACGCCGCCGCGCCCCTGAGAGAGCGCAACGAGCGAACGCTGGCCTCCCTGTGCCGTCTGAGCTGTCTGTTCCATACTCATCTCCTGAGGGGTGTGGCACCACAAGCGCCGGAAACCACCTCGGTTGTTCATTCAACGAATCTCAAGTCACAGCATCACCGGGAAGCCGCCACAAAAAACGCGAGCAAGAGCCGTGTTTTGAGGGCCGCCGGATGCTTTCATGCATGAGCCGCTTGAGCTTTGCGACTTTCTTCCTGGGAAATTTGCAGGAAGAAGTATCGCTCACTCAGCCCCGGGGACTTAATGTCTCCGAGGTTGCCCAACCTGACCGAAGGTCAGATCAGGACTTAATCTCAACATCCACACCCGCCGAGAGATCCAGCTTCATCAGCGAATCCACGGTCTGTTGGGTGGGTTCAAGAATATCCAAGAGCCTCTTGTGCGTGCGCACTTCGAACTGCTCGCGGGACTTCTTGTCTACATGGGGGGAGCGCAGAACGCAATACTTGTTGATCACAGTCGGAAGCGGAATGGGGCCGCGAACCTGAGCGCCCGTGCGCTTAGCCGTGTTCACAATCTCCCAGACCGACTGGTCCAGCACCCGGTGGTCGAATGCCTTAAGCTTAATTCTGATCTTATGTTCCATCGCCATGTCCACATCTCCTCAAAAATTTTCGGAAAGTTCCCTCACAAGTGATGTGAATCCCGTGAGCAATCTTTTCCGATCGTCCAATTAAGTTTGGGGGTCTTATCCGGAACGCGTTTGTGACGCAACAGAAAACAGCCCGGATTTCAGCTACTCGATGATCACTCCCGCCCTCACCTTGAGACTGTGGGCCATCTGTTCGGGAACGGGCTCGTAGTGAGAGAACTCCATACTGAAAGTGGCGCGCCCCTGTGACGAGGAGCGCAGTGCCGTGGAGTAACCGAACATCGTGCCGAGTGGAACCTCAGCCTTGATCGCCTGGAGGTCATGGCGTGCCGTCATATTCAGGATCTTGCCCCGCCTGGAGTTCAAATCCCCAATAACTCCGCCCATATAGGCTTCGGGACAGAGGATCTCACAGGACATGATCGGCTCGAGGATGACCGGGCCGGCAGCACGGGCTGCCTCACGGTAGGCCATGGCCGAGGCAATCTTGTAGGCCATCTCGGTGGACTCCATCTCATTGTACGAGCCGTCCAAGAGGGTGGCCTGAATATCGACTGCCGGGTAGCCAACGAGAATACCGCCAAGCGCAGACTCCCGGAGTCCCTGCTCGATTGCGGGATAGAATTCCTTGGGTATCCGTCCGGCCGCGATCTCGTTCTTGAAAAGAAAGCCTTCCCCTCGCCCCCTTGGCGAGAGCTTGACTACTACATGCCCGAACTGGCCCTTGCCGCCCGGAATTTGGCGCACGAACTTGCCTTCAGCCGTTGCCGGGGTCGTGATGGTTTCCTTGTAAGACACCTGTGGCGTGCCTACATTCCCATCCACTTTGAACTCGCGCCTCATGCGATCCACGATGATCTCGAGGTGAAGCTCGCCCATGCCGCTGATCAGGGTTTGCGCAGTCTCCTCGTTCTGGGTCACGCGAAACGATGGATCCTCCATGGCCAGCCGCTGGAGGGCGGCCGAGAGCTTCTCTTGATCCGCCTTGGTCTTGGGCTCAATTGCAATCGAGATCACAGGCTCGGGAAACTCCATCTTTTCGAGGAGAACTGCGCGCTTCTCTTCGCAGAGCGTCTCGCCTGTGACGGTAAATCGAAGACCCACGGCGGCCACGATTTCGCCGGCCTTGGCCTCCTGAACGTCCTCCCGCTTGTTGGCGTGCATGAGCAGGAGCCTGCCAATGCGTTCCTTCTTTTGTTTGATCGGATTGTAAACCATGTCACCGGTGGCAACCTTGCCGGAATACACCCTGATATAAGTGAGCGTGCCCACATATGAGTCGCTCATGATCTTGAATGCCAAAGCCGAAAACGGCTCTTTATCGTCGGCCTTTCGCTCGATCAATTTGGAGTGATCTTCGGGATCGTGACCCTGTACTGGAGGAATATCGAGCGGAGAGGGCAGGAAGTCCACGACCGCATCCAATAGAGGCTGCACGCCCTTGTTCTTAAAGCTTGCACCACAAAGAACGGGGACGAATTTGAACCCGATGCATCCCTTGCGGATCGCTGCACGGAGCTCAGTCTCGCCGATCGCATCACCGCCCAGGTACTTTTCCATGAGCGCATCATCGGCCTCGGCTGCAGCCTCGAGAAGTTTCTCACGATACTCAGCCGCCGTTTCGCCGAGATCGGAGGGAATCTCAACCTCCTGCACGATGGAACCCTGATCCTGAACAGGAAATGTGAGGAGCTTCATTCGGACAAGATCCACCACTCCCTGGAATTGGTCCTCCGCGCCGAGAGGAATCTGTACCGCAACGGGGTTCGCACCCAGGCGCTCGCGAATCTGTGAGAGCACCGAAAAGAAGTCCGCACCGATCCGATCCATCTTGTTCACGAACGCAATGCGCGGAACATGGTATTTGTTGGCCTGCCGCCAGACGGTCTCGGACTGGGGCTCGACGCCGCCCACCGCACAGAACACACCGACTGCACCATCGAGCACACGAAGAGATCGCTCTACTTCAATGGTGAAATCCACATGCCCGGGAGTGTCGATGATGTTGATCCGATGCTCGCGCCAAGAACAGGTCGTAGCCGCCGAGGTGATCGTGATGCCACGCTCCTGTTCCTGCGGCATCCAGTCCATGACCGTCGTACCCTCATGCACCTCGCCCATCTTGTGCACCTTGCCGGTGTAAAACAGGATTCGCTCGGTGGTCGTGGTTTTGCCCGCATCAATGTGGGCCTTGATTCCTTTATTGCGGTTGGTCTTGAGTTTGGCCTTTGGATCACTCATGGATGCTCCGGAGTGGGGGTTCTAAAAAGACGAAAGCCACCGGCATTGCTGCCGGCGGCTTTCGATTACTTTG
>CAIOHW010000270.1 GCA_903858195.1 Oligoflexia bacterium
ACAAGATGCAGCGCGAGTTCTTTCTCAAGGAACAGCTCAAGTCCATCAAGCGGGAGCTGGGGTTTGAAGAGGACGGCAAGGAAAAGACCGCTCGGACTTTCCGCGAGCGGATCGAAGCGGCGGGAATGCCCGAGGACGTCAAAAAGGCGGCCTTGGAAGAACTCGACAAGTTTGAATCCATATCGGAGCAGTCGCCCGAGCATAATATATCTCGCAACTGGCTCGAGACGATGTGCTCGCTGCCCTGGAGCAAGGAGACTCCGGATAATCTGGATCTGCGCCACGCGCAGCAGGTGCTGGATGAGGAGCATTTCGGGCTCGAAAAAGTCAAAGAGCGCATCATTGAGTTTCTGGCTGTGCGCAAGCTCAAGAAAGATCCCAAGGGGTCGATCCTCTGTCTCGTGGGCCCTCCGGGGGTGGGAAAGACCTCGGTCGGCAAGTCCATCGCCCGCACGATGGGACGCAACTTCTTCCGCTTTTCCCTCGGCGGCATGCGGGATGAGGCCGAAATCAAAGGACATCGCCGCACCTACGTGGGCGCCATGCCCGGCAAAGTCATCCAGGGACTCAAGCGTGCGGGCAGCAAAAATGCAGTTCTCATGCTCGACGAGATCGATAAGCTCGGTGTCAGCTTCCAGGGAGATCCGGCGAGTGCGTTGCTCGAAGTTCTTGATCCCGAGCAGAATTCAAGCTTCCTCGATCATTATCTCGATCAGCCGTTTGATCTTTCAAAAGTCCTTTTTGTCGCGACCGCCAACTCGCTGAGCACCATTCCCGGGCCGTTGCTCGACCGCATGGAGATCATCGAGCTCCCCGGCTACACGCTCGAGGAAAAAGAGAGCATCGCCACGCGCTATGTGATTCCGCGCGCACTCAAAGAACATGGACTCAAGGCCTCGCAGCTCAGGATCGAGAAAAAGGCATTGAGATTGATGATGAGCGATTACTCGCGCGAGCCGGGTCTGCGCACATTGCAGCAGCTCGTGGCGCGCATCTGCCGCAAGGCGGCTGCTGATATCGTCCGGGGGGGGAGCCTTCCCGCAGCACCCGTGCGTGGAGAAGTCGCAGGTCGTTCCCGTGCGGGGCGTGCGCGCGTGGAGCCGCCACGTCCTCTCATGGTGACTGCCGATAATCTGATCGGCTGGCTCGGGCCCAAGCGCTTTTATAACGAAGCTGCCGAGCGCATCACCGCCCCCGGCGTGGTGGTTGGCTTGGCGTGGACCTCGATGGGGGGTGATATCTTGTTCATCGAGGCCACCGAGACCGTAGGCTCGGGCGGGATGAAGCTCACGGGTCAAATGGGCGAAGTGATGACCGAGAGCGCGCAGATTGCCTGGACCTACGTCAAGCGCCGCATCGCCCGCGAGCGGGGGGTGGATCAGGAGTTTTTCAAGAACAAGGACCTGCACCTGCACATTCCTGCGGGTGCAATCCCCAAGGATGGCCCCTCTGCAGGGGTGACGATGGCGACCGTGCTGTATTCACTTTTCACTGACCGGATCGCACGCCAGGGCCTGGCCATGACGGGCGAGTTGTCCCTGATCGGCAAGGTGCTGCCTGTGGGTGGTATCAAG
>CAIOHW010000271.1 GCA_903858195.1 Oligoflexia bacterium
CCTTCTGCTCAGCCTTCTGCTCGGCCTTCTGCTCGGCCTTCTGCTCGGCCTTCTGCTCGGCCTTCTGCTCGGCCTTCTGCTCGGCCTTCTGCTCGGCCTTCTGCTCAGACTTCTGCTCAGACTTTTGGTCTGATGTACCGGTCGGCGTTGGCGATGGTACGACGGCGCCAGCCACCGAGGCGAGGCCCGGTACCAGACCGATCAAGAGTGCCAGTTTTGCTGCGAGTGTTTTTCGTTTCATGAAGGACTCCTCCCTGAATGCAATTCAGACGGATGTGTGTCGACAGTGATTCTGGTTCGGCTACGGTCGTGTGTTTTGCAACGCCGGTGCCATGCCGCCCGTGCATTCTCGCCCTGACAAATCCTTCAGGGAATGCCGGTTGCAGTCTTCACTTTCGGATGAGGCGCAAACTGGTTCTGCTCTCACATCGACAGCCTTTTCGGCATGAACGCCGCACTCCTGACGCAGCAGCGCGTGTGACCCGCCCAGTCAGCGGGCTGCTTTCAGCCGTCGAGCCCGTGATGCAGGAGTATGGCGGGACTTGGATTGCCCGCTCGTGCGGAAACGCCGACATCGAGGCGGTGGATGAAAACGGCATCTGGCAGGGTCCGTCGGGTTTTCGTCTCAAGCGACTCTTCTTCAACCAGAATGAGCTCGACGGCCACACCCACGGGTTCTCGAACGGTGCCCTCTGGCCACTCTGCCACATCGCCTACCAGAAGCCCGAGTTCCGTCGCTCGTCCTGGCGCACGTATCAGGCGGTGAATGCGAGGTTCGCGGAAGCCGCGGCCCAAGAAAAACCTGACGCAGAAACCCATGTGCTCGTCCAAGACTTCCATCTTGCACTTACCCCTGCCCTGCTCAGGCGCCGGCTTGAGACAGGACTCGAGCGCAAGGACCTTCCAGGAATCGCCCTGTTTTGGCACATCCCGTGGCCACCGGCTGATGTGATGGCCCGCTGCCCCTGGATCGGCGAGCTGATCGAGGGAATGCTCGGGTCAGATCTGGTGGGATTTCACACACAGGAGGACTGCGACCACTTTCTGGCCACCTGCGCGCAACTGCTCGGACTCCCCATTCGCGAATCGGCGCACACAGTCAGGTGGGATGGCCGCGACATTCGCGTCAGGCCGATCCCCGTTTCGATTGCACCTGCCCATTTCGAGCGCTTGGAATGGAGCGAGAAATCCAAGTTTTGGAAGCAGCGACTCGGAATCGAAAGTCGCCGGATCGCCCTGGCGGTGGATCGGATGGACCCCACCAAGGGAATCCTGGAAAGATTGGCTGCCTACGAGCTGCTGCTCGAACGCCGCCCATCACTAGGAGCCGATCTGACACTCGTGCAGGTAGCCACCCCCTGCCGCACTGAATTGGCCGAGTACCGCCGCCTCTCGCAGGAGCTGGCATCGGCACTCGAGCGCATCCGGACCCGGCACCGGCTGCGCCCCGAACGAAGCCCTCCGGTGGTGCTGATCCAGGAACCGCAGGACTGGAGAAGCCTCTCGGAGCTCTACCAGATGTCGGACCTCTGCATCGCAAGCCCCCTGCATGATGGAATGAACCTCGTTGCCAAGGAGTACGCCTGGTGCCAGGGCCACCATCAAGGTGCGCTCGTGCTTTCTCGTTTTGCGGGGGCTTCACGTGAATTTGGACGTGACGCCTGGATGGTCAACCCTCACGATCCGGATGGATTTGCGGAAGTGTTGGCCGAGGCCCTCGAGGCGCCCGAGGCGGAGCGAGAGGCAAGGATGTCACGCCTGCGCCGGACCGTGACTGAACGCACAGCGCTGGACTGGGGAAACCAGATCATCCGGGAGCTCGAAGACCGGCTGTGATAAGCCGGTGGACGGATGTCCGATCGAGCCCAGTTCGAAGAGCAGGTCACCTGCTGCACACTCTGCCCCCGCTTGAGGGAGCACTGCACGGCCGTGGCCCGTGAGCGCCGAAAGGCCTATCGGGATGAGGAATACTGGGGAAGACCGGTGCCGCCTTTTGGGTCGTGCGACGCCCGACTCCTCATCGTCGGCCTCGCCCCGGGCGCCCATGGTGCCAACCGAACGGGGCGGATCTTCACCGGTGACCGCTCCGGAGACTGGCTTTATCGGGCGCTTCACAAGGCGGGTTTTGCAAACCAGGCCGAGTCGCGAGGGCGCGATGACGGCCTGGAACTCAGGGACGCCCGCATCACCTGCGTCGTGAAGTGCGCGCCTCCTGACAATAAGCCCCTTCCAACGGAGATCTCTACCTGCTCAGCGCGGTTTCTGGCTGGGGAACTCGACAAGAATCAGGGATCAAAGGTCATCATCGCCCTGGGAAGGCTTGCCTGGGACACGATTCAGAAGCATCTCGATCCCGAAGGCCGCCGCACGCCATTCAGTCACGGAGCTCGGCGCACGCTCCCGGATGGCAGGCTCCTTTTGGCCTCATTTCACCCCAGCCAGCAGAACACCTTCACAGGAAGGCTCACCGAACCCATGTTCGATTCGGTGTTTGCCGAAGCCTCACTGCAGCTGCATAAAAATGTCGAGGATCCGCTTTCGGGGAACGCGTAGCTTCCAGGAATCGCGGCCATCCCACTTCCAGAGCAGAAAGCCGATCTTTTCGAGGGTCGTCTCGGGAGGCTTGCCGCGATCCAGGAGATAAGTGAACAGCGCCTCGAGATCCGAGCGCGAAAGCGACGGGTCATTTGCCATCGCGCGCAGCACCGGCTCGAACTTGGGAAATGCGGCAAGCGACTCCGCCGTATTGAGAAGCCCATTGCGATCGGCATCGTAGGTGACGAAGGTCACCTCCATGTAGTGCGGGATCACCGAGAGCACCTGGAACTCCAGAATTCCAACGTAACCGGGCGCCTTTGCGCCCTTCATTGCAACACTGAGCAACTGCTGCAGAAAAAGTCTCGAGCCGTCGGCATTACCGCCCGCCGTGGCAGAGGCCAGGGAAAGCGACGCCAGATGCGCCCTCAATCCCGGCAAGTGGGCGTAAACCTCGTCCGCATGTTCGACCAGGTAATCCAGAACGCAGCCTTCGGGAATCATCGGGGTCTCGAAAACACCTCCTCCGATCGAGGAGCAAACGGACTGCATCAGGAGGTGAAGACGGGTGCCGGCCTCCTGTCCGGAGAGCAGGAGCGAGAAGAGCTCAACGCCCTCAAAAAGATCGAGAACCGAGTCGCCGTTGCCGGAATAGCTAAATAGGTTCCCGTCACGAAAGCGTTCGGCTCCGCCCTCGGGTGCCTCTGGATTCATGAATTGGAGGTCGATCGTGATGTCACGCAGGTCGTTTGAAAGAACGTCGACTTCCGGCCCCGCCATAGAGTGGGGGCTCCCCGCCGCCTTGCGAATCGAGTCGTACTTCTTTTCGCGATAGCCCTGCTGACCGAGCACATACCCGAGCCCCAGGACGTTGGTGATCGAAAGGGAGTTGAAGGTGTGCCTGAGACTTGGCCTGAGCGCATCGATCTCCATGATCACGCCCTCCGGCCCCTGCTGGGGGCGCAGGCGCGAGATCAGAATCCGAAAAGATTGTATCGCAGCCTGAGTGCGCGGCGAAAGATCCTGCATGCGGGCAACACCCATCGCTGTCTCAACAGGGACGCTCTCCATGTCGCTCCAGAGATGGCGCGGCAGAGTGGCCGGATCGGAAGCCAGCTGCTCACAATCAAATCGACCCAGGGCCGAGAATACGCCTTCGATGTAACGCTGGTTGTCGGACCAGTCGAGAAACGCCCTGCGCGCGCGCTCGACTCCCAGTCGCGTCAGCCCTTCCGCATCACGACCGAGAAAGCCCTCGTTCGTTCCGGCGAGGAACTTACGGAAAATCGGGCGCATCAGGCGTTTAACCGTTACGAGGCGAACCTTGCCCAGATCCTGCGGTTTGAGCTGATCAAACACACGATCGAACTCCACGAACGGAATCATTTCGAGCGAACCGTGGTGGCGGATGGCCTCGTCGAACATCGCAAAGAGATCAAGGATCGCCGCAGAGAGCCGATCTCGTCCAGCGCCGCATCCGGCTTTCACCGAAAAGGTGCTCTGCTCATCAGGAAGAATGGGCCTGCCCTTGATGAAGACCCCTCCAAGCCGGGCCAGCGAAACGAGAAAACGCGGCCACTCCTCTGGACGAAACTGTTCCGGGCTGGTGCCGAGCAGCACCGGCTTCAGTGCACGCAGGAGCGGAAGCCGTTGCACCAGGCTTCGCAGGGCTTCAGAGGGGTAGACTTTCTGGAACTCGTTGAAGAGTCCTTCGAGACGGGCCGTGGGGTAATCGCCTGCAGTCTCCGCCAGCAGCGCCCCCACCTCGGCAAGCGACTGCTGGATTGCCGAAAGAACTGCATCCTGCTTGTCGGCAGGAAGATCGGAGATCGCATCCAGGGTCAGCGGCCTGTAGGCATCGAGCCGCAGGATCTGGTCGCGCACCCCCGTAGCAAGCCGCTGCAGCGAGCGAAGTTCGACCGAAGTCAGGGTGTCGCCGCGGCCTCCCAGGATGCTGCGCTTGAACTCCATGGTCTCAGCCATGAGGTCGCTTGAAATGCGACTCTCACCGAAAAAGAACTTTTCGAGAAAGTTACGGAGTTCGGTGGGCTGGTAGACGCCCGGAGTGCTTGTCTTGGTCCGGTCAATGAAGAGCTGGATCGAGTCATCCACGCATTGGAACATCTCCTCGACCTGGGCTGGCGTGGCGGTTCCATCAAAGTACTCGGCAAGGCTGGTGCCTGCATCCTCGAGGCAGGCGGTCTCGCCACCGCTGACTCGAAGCGGGTTTCTCGGAGGCAGAAGCTCAAAGAGACCGAACTTCGCGCAGCCGCCCAAGAGCGTGCTTGAAAGGAGCAGGATCACCGGAATCGCCGGGGCAAGCCTTGTCCTAGAATACATAGGCCACGCCTCCACTGAGTCGGTCATTCGTGCGGTTGCTGCTGATGAAGTCTGAGCCGAATTTCGGCGCATAAAGGATGTCGGCAGCCACCGTCCAGCGCCAGCGCGGGCTTGCCCGGTACTCGAGGCTGTGCGTGTAGATCTGGGCAGAATGCTCGAGATCAAACAGGGTCTGGGTCTTGAGACGCATGCGCTCTCCGAGGCTGCCCCAGAGCGGCGACTCGAGCCCGAGCTTAAGCGCGGTGGACTGGCGGTAGCGCAAATCAAAGGCAGTGCCGTTATCGACAGCAAGCGGGCCACGGTCAAAAGCATTGCCGCCCCAGACGCGAAGCGCCGAGGCATAGAGCTTCGGCACGTTGCCGCGGCGGCCGGAGGGACGAAGCTCGAGCGCCGGACTCACTGCCCACGCCGGAGCGACCTCTTGCGTGTTCCAGCTGCGGGGGGTTTCGTCGCGTACGGGCACCTCGCGCAGGCCCGAAAGGCCCAGGCTAAAATGTTCGGAGTTGTAGGCCAGATCACAGGTGGCCACGTGGTGCATGAGCACGCGCGGATAGACCTCTGCGTCGGCCACTTCAAAGCTCAGATTGTAGCGTGCACTGTAGGCAAGCAGGATTTGGTTGATCGGCTTGTAGGCATACGAGCTGTTGACCGAGAACCCGCGCACGGCATTGCCAGCCGTTGCGGTGACACCCAGGGCTGGCTTGAGCAGGAGCTCACCCACCGAGGGGCTCTTGAGCACATACTGGATCGGAGTCGGCTGGTCTTCGAAAACCACTTCGCTGATCGGGGCTCGAAAGAACGGGTCAACCGAGCCGACCTTGCCGTTTTCAAAGTTCACGGGAAGTCCGCGATCCGGGATGAACATGGGCGAGGCAAAGAAGCTCACGCGACCGCGATCGCTCTGGTAGTCCGCAAAAAGGCCCGAAAGACCCACGCTTTCGGGATTGAGGTAATCGTAGACGAACCTGGGCTGGATGATGCCGAGCTGCCAGGCCTGATCGAGCACCGACCAGGGCTTGCGCACGCGCCCGAACTGGACGCCCCACGGCCCGAGGCGCTTGGATGACCCGATGTAAATCTCGGGGAACTCAAGCGCGTTGCAATCGGCGCACTGGATGCCCACACCGGCCTGATAGTGCATGACGAGGTCGACCTCGGCACCCCTGCGGGCGGCAGCGCCTTCCATTTCGATGAGCGAGAAGTTGCCTTGGGAAAGAGCGCCCGGCGGAGTGATGTACGAGGTCGAACCCAGCCCGATCGAACCCCAACGCCCATCGGCCACGCTTTCGGGCGCAAAGGCCTCTGAGAAGCTCTGAGGGACCCAGTTGGCCTCGGCCACGCCCAGCCATAGCCCCAAAGCCAGGCTTGGAGCGATTCGGGCGGTCAGACTGAGAGTTGGGCGGAAAGACCCCTTCAACATCGGGGCGGAACCTACCCCGGGCCCACACTCAATGCAAGACTAGTTTAGTCGGATATTAACAGATCTGAACAGTCTGGAATTGCCCAGAGTTTACAGCGCTTTCTGGGGCTTAAGCGACAGCGTCAGCGTAAACTCCGCCACGGGCTCATCTGGAGCCTCCCCCCGGGGCACCCGGGCGGTGATCCTGACCGACATGTCCTGGCGTTCCGTGCCGGAAAGCACCCGCTCGACGAACTCCCGAATCTCGAGCCCCTGAGTGCAGCGAAACTCAACATCCCCGGTGGGACGCTTCAAAAAGCGGGCATCGAAGTCCTTGAACACCAGGCTGACCTTCTTACCGCTCTGCCGGATCAGGCGGTAGGCCATGAGGCCCCCCGCGCAGTCGGCCCCGATGCAGAGCGCCCCGAAGTACATGCTTCCCAGATGGTTTCGGGTGCGACGGTTCAGCGCAATCTCGATCGCGCAATCCTCTTCGCTGAGCTCCGTGACTCTAGGGAGGCAGGCATAGAGCAGCGGGATTTTGGCCATTCCAAAGAAGCGAAGCAGGAGGGTTTCTTTCAGCAGCGTGAGCCGGGATGCGGTCTTGGGAGCCATGAACCCAGTGTACCAGAAAAAAGTCCTGCAAAATTGCGGGAAGATGGCTATAGACGTCTCTTCAGGAGAACTTTTCATGACTCAGACCACTGCAAACGCAACCACTCCCAAGGCCAAGCTCTCGCGCGCGACCCTTCGCGCTCAGGGCCGCAAGAAGCGCAAGGCCAAGATTGCTGCCGACAAGGAGTTTGCAAAGACCTTCTTTGCAGCCAAGTCCAAGCGTTCAAACGACAAGAAGGCCGCCTTCCGCAAGAAGAAGGCCCGCAAGAAGTAATCTTGGCTTCTGATCGTTCTGACGATTCTGCTGGTGAGTTTTGGCGGTCTGGTGGAAATCGTTCCGCTGTTCTTCCAGAAATCCACGACGCAGCCGATCGGTCCGGACGGAAAGACGCTGGAACTGGTCAAGCCCTACGATGCGTTACGCTTGGCCGGACG
>CAIOHW010000272.1 GCA_903858195.1 Oligoflexia bacterium
AGTGCTCGGGGTCTTGACCTGAAGGCTCGAACTGGAGGCCTGGTAGCTCAGGTTTGCGTCGGCGCTGTAGCCGATCCACTGATCCGGGTCCTTGACGCGGATATTGCCCTCGACCAGGACATTACCCACCACCTCAAGCCTCTCGCCCGGAAGTGCCGTGTTGATGCCGACATAGCCGTTGCCCGTGCCATTTCCAAAATAGATGTCAGGCCCGCTGGTGGTCCACTGCGAAGCGGCGCTCAACTGCGGCTCCCACTCCGATCCGCTCCAGGTGAGCACGGCGCCGCTCGAAGGAGCTGTGGCGCTCACCGGGCGACTCTGAAGCATCTCTCCCCTGCCAAAGCGCAGGTAGTCGGAGGGCAGGAGCACTCCGCTACTCACGCCTGATGCCGTGCCGATCGAAACGGTATCACCTGTGCGGGCAAGCGGAGCCGAAAAGGTGAGCGGGGCTTCGCGCGTCAGCACCTGCGCGTCGACATACGCTTTTGCAGCAGCATGGTTGGAAAGCGTCGGTGTGGAATTGGGGAGAATGACCTGCCCCGAAGCATCGATCTGGAGCAGTGCGGTTCCGGCTTCATTTCGAATCTCAAGGAGATTGGCACTCTGCGAGGCACTTCGTTGCAAAATGAGTCCCACCTGCGTGGCAGAAGCCGTTCGCACTTCGACCCGCGAAGCAGGAGAGCTCGTGCCGATGCCGAGACTTCCATTCTGGGTGTAGGTCACACCTGAGCCGAGATCCTTGGGGCCGCTTCCGCCGACAGAAAGATAGAGCGAGTCGTGGTGATGGAGGCTTGAGGCATCACTGCCATCCACGAGCGTGGTGAGGTTCTCGATCGAAATGTCTCCGCCGATCTGTACAAACGCTTCGGGATCCAGCCCTTGAAGGGTTTGTGCGACCTGTGAGCTTGGCACGGCACCGATCACCTGATCAGGAGCGAGTACGACTTCGGTTCCCCCGCTTCGGATCACGGTCACGCGCAGGCGCCTCGACTCACCCGAGGCCGGGGTGTACCCACCTGAGCAGGTGCTGGTTGTGGCTGAGTCATCTGCACGAATCTGCGTGCCTGAGTTGGCAAACACTTCAGCCATCGTGAGACCCGGGTCGCGCCCCGGAGTCACGCGCCTACTTGAGCCCGTGGCCGTTCCGACTTCGGTAGCAAAAACGCCGTCAGTCAGGCTGAGATCAATTCCGGTTTGGAGTTCTTCGTAGAGCAGGCACTCGGTCGTGGCGCCGGTTCGCGCAAAGATCGTGAACTTGATGTCGACCGTCTCGGAGAGTGGGACGTTGCCGGCGGGATCAAATAGCCTTCCTTGGACTGTGAAACTTCGAGGTGTGTCTGCGGCCATGCCGGCTTGAGCCAGCGCAAAAAGCGCGGCAAAGCCCAAGACGGCAAATCTGCAATGCATTCGCTGACGTCCCACCATGCAGTTCACTCATTAGTATATCGAACTAGTCGGGATTTTTCTAAACGGTGACCTTTGCAGGAATCGGGTGTGTCCTAGCGGACACTGGCCTTCGCGGGAGCGGAACCCGCCGGGCTGCGGCCCTCGAGCTTCTGCACCCGCGTGGCGAGATCCTGGAGCAGGGAGGCCTGTGCCTCGGCCTCGGCCTTCAGGCGGGCGTTTTCGGCCTTGAGAGAGGCAATCTCGCGGTCATGACCCGTGATCATGCCGTAGAGCTCCTGCACGGCCTTGATCAGGGGCGAGATGAACTCGGTGTAGATCACCGAATAGCGATCCGTCTTTTTGTCGTGCACGAGGCCGCCAAAATCCCGACCGGAAAGCGACTTTTCCAGTTCCTGGGCAATGAGGCC
>CAIOHW010000273.1 GCA_903858195.1 Oligoflexia bacterium
CAAAGGGTCGAGCAGTGTCGACCATACGATTCGCTCTGGGCTCCATCCCTGACGAGCGCCGCAACGAACTCCGGATGTCGTGAAAGATCGAGGCCACGCAGGGTCTCGAACATGAGGGCGTTGGAGAGGCCGCGCCCCCGATGCTCGGGCAGGATGGTGGCCGTCTTGAGCACGATACGCGGCACACCGCCTGTCGGGTCAATGAAGTTAAATGAGAAGCCCACCTCCTGCCCATCGGGAGAAAGCAGGAAGGCGGAAATGGCCAAGGTGGCGTCGAGATCCACGCCGGCTCGCTTTTCGGTGAGCGGCACATAGAGCTCCCGAAAGAGGGGAATCGGGAGTGGCTCGAACAGGAAGTTGTCCCGAAATCCCTTCATGCTGAGGTCGTGAAGAATCGGGACTTCCTGGTCGAGGAGGCGGGATGAATCCCACTTCCTGAATCGGTAGCCCGAGGACAGAGCGCGGTCCCACGAGGGCTTCATCGCATCTAAAAATCGTGCGGGATCGGCATGGCCCTGCGATGCGTAGCGCTGCTCGCAGCGAAAGCCCAAACGCTTCCAGAGCTCGGGATACTCCGGAGGGTTGGAAGGCTCCCAGGCAAAATGCTCCGGCCCATCCGTGCGGGTCGCAAAGCGGTACGGGAGCCAGGTATTGAGATGCAGGGGCCCGACCGCACGCCGGGCTCCGTGATCGCGCAGAAAGTGCGCGGCTGCATCCAGAAGAAGCCGGCAGGTTGGTTCGTCGTCCGGGCGTGAGAGCTCGAAATGGCCGATCGTGCCCAGGCCCGGATGTCCGATCGAGAGCGCCGCGCCGATCCTGCCCCTGAAGGCGCCTGAGTCATCCACCACCACCCATTGCTCGCGCGGTACCGGAAGCGGCTTGGCGAGAATCGCCCTGAGCGGGTCTTGTGCAAAGTACGAATGGACGCTTGGCTCGAGCGACGCCTGCAGGAGCTTCATGTGAGGATCCGGATCTCTCCGCGACCGGCATCCACACGAACGCGCATTCCGGTCTTGAGCTTTTTCACGAGACCGCCGCTCACGCCCACGATGGTCGGGAGTCCGAGCTCGCGCGCTACGACTGCCGAATGCGAGAGCAGGCTGCCTCGTTCGATCAAAAGCCCCGAGCAGGAGGGATAGAGCGGAACCCAGCCCGGATCCGTGCGTTCGGTGACCAGAATCTCGCCGTCAAGCCCCTGAGCATCCGAGGCCTGCTTGACGACCCTGACAACGCCCTCGACGACTCCCGGACAGCAGGGGGTGCCCATCAGCACATTGGGATCCGTGCTTGCGGGGACCTCTGAGCGCAAGAGGTCGGAGTCCATGAGAATCTGTGCAAACCGGCTCGAGTAGGTTGCCGCACCTACGGTGATGAATCGATCGGGAGGAGGCGGTGTCGCTTCGAACTCTTCGAACTCCCGCTTGCGTGCTCGTGCGATCGGCGCAAGGTTCAGGGTCGTGCTGCGGCCCTCTCCCCAGGCCAGGAGCTCGTCGGTCGTGAGGTAAAAGACGTCACCCTCGTGGTCGAGCTGACCCATGAGGTGCAGGCGGTGGCCCATGGCCCGAAACAGGTGCCGGACTACGCCAAAAATCTTGGTGCGATCAAAGCGGAGGTTCTCGCGGTTTCGGACCGCCCGCCGTGCTTCGCCGAGCACCCAAAAGTAGACTCGGAGGCGGAGCCCCGAGAGCCGGCTTCGGACTTCGCTCTCCGCCTTCTCGCGAATGGCGCGCTCGCGGACTTCCATCTCCTCAATCGAGTACGACTTGCGCCTGACATAGGCCGAGATCGCTTCGATAACAAAGCTCGGGTCATCGTGCAGGTCGGCTGCCTCGAGCTTGAGCTCATTGATGCAGCGAAATCCATAACGATCGAGGAACTCCCGAAGCCTGCGCGAGGCCTCGGGGTGGGGTGAGGAGGCGCCAAGCAGTTCTCTCGTGATCTCGCCCGAAGTTCGTGCGAGCCACCACGAGCGGAGGCCTGCGTTTTCAGGCCCGCCATCGATCCAGGCGGCGATGCGCATGAGCATTTTGGTGGGCTCGGTGCTTTCGAGATCTCCCTGTCCGCAGAGCAGATCGTTTTGCAGCGATCCGGCCTCGCTTCCCAGCCACTTCTCCGTGAGCTTTTTCAGGAGACCGAAGAACACCATGCACAGGTAGTCGTTGATGATCGGCGCATGCCAGCGCCTGAGGAGCTCCTCGTCATACTTCTGGTAGAGGGCAAGATGCTCCTGAAAGGAGAGCGTCTTGAAGTCGGTGCCACGGGCCTCGCGATAGATCCGGTCGAAGTGGGTCTGGAAGTCGCTGATGATCGAATCGATGTCGCGCCAGCGCTGGAAGGTCTTGAATAGGAGCAGGATTCGGCTCGCCAGCGGATAATGCTG
>CAIOHW010000274.1 GCA_903858195.1 Oligoflexia bacterium
AGGCCATCTGCGGAGATTTCACTGTATCGACCCATACCCTCCCTCCAGGACCTCGCAGACCCGGCCTTCTTGTGACAAACTCCTTCTCATGCCCGACACCGAACAAAAATGCCCCAACTGCGCCTCTCCCGACTGCTATCACGACGGCACTCTCTGGATTTGCCCGCTCTGCAACCATGAGTGGACCGAGTTTGCTTCGGCCGAGGCCGGTGCGGACTCCGACGAAGCATCGGCGCAGGCAGCCGCCGTTAAAGACGCCCACGGAAACCTGCTACAGGACGGCGATGCCGTGGTGGTCATCAAGGACCTGCCCGTGAAAGGCGCATCGGGTCCGATCAAGGGCGGCACCAAGGTCAAGAGCATCCGCATCGCCCATGATGTGCCCGGACACAACATCGTGTGCCGCATCGAGGGCTTTGGGCAGATTCACCTCAAGAGCGAGTACGTCAAGAAGGCCTGATTGGCCCTGGGTCCCTCGCCGAGGGCGAATTTTTCATGCCGAGTTTTCAATCGCGAGAATGACCGAAGCCAAAATACAAATCACGACCTGAGTGCGCGTGATCTCCGAGCGACGCCCTGCAAGCCAGTAAAAGATCACATGCGAGAGAAAGCCCCAGATCAGGCCCTGGGTGATCGAGAAGGTGAGCGGCACGAGGATGATGGCAAGAAACGCAGGCACCAGGTCTTCGAGGTGATCGGTCTTGAGTGCCGAGACACTTCGAAACATGAGCACCCCCACCCACACCAGCACAGGTGCCGTAGCGAAGGCGGGGACCATTCCGGCAAGGGGCGCGATGAACAGGCACGGCAAGAAGCAGAGCGCCGCAAACACGGCCGTCCTGCCGGTGCGACCGCCCACTTCAACTCCGGCCATGCTCTCGATAAACACGGTGCCCGAGCTCGTGCCAAAGACTCCCGCAAGTAGCGTCGCCCACGAATCAACAATCAGTCCCTCGCGAAGGCGCTTCGGCGCTCCCTTGGAGTCAACAAGGCCTGCGCCGTGGGACATGCCGACAAATGAGGTGATCGAGTCAAAAAGATCGGTGAACAAAATGGCCAGGATCGACGGGATCATCGAGAGCTTGAGCGCACCCCAGAGATCCATCTTGAGAAAAGCTGACGAGAAATCAGGCATCGCAAAGAGGCTTTCAGGCGCCTGAACCAGGCCCAGCATCCAGCCCAGTGCGGTCACGGCAAAGATGCCAATGAGGAAGGCGAGCGGGTTTTTACGTCGCAGAAGCGCTCCCATCAGCACAAACCCGGCAAGCGAGAGCATCACCGAGGGCGTGAGGTGCCCGGCCCTGACTGAGGTGACCGGGTCATTGACGACAAAGCCTGAGTTTTTAAGCCCAATAAAAGTAAGAAACACGCCGATTCCGGCTGCCGACCCGATGCGAAGCCCCTCGGGCACTGCCCTGGCAATCGACTCGCGAATCGGAGTGAGCGACACGAGCAGGAACAGGACCCCCGCCCAGAAGGTGATGCCAAGCGCCGTGGGCCAGGGCACGCCTTTTCCGAGGATCACTGTGTAGGTAAAGAAGGCGTTCAACCCCATGCCGGAAGCCACCGCGTAGGGAAGCCTCGCATACAGGCCCATGAGCAGCGTGCTCACAAATGAGAGCAGCACGGTTGCCGTCATCACGCCCGAAAACGGCATTCCCGTCCCCTCGGTCGTGAGCACGGAGGGATTCACGACGACGATGTAGGCCATCGTAAAGAAAGTGGTGATGCCCGCGATGGCCTCGGTTCGGAGATTCGATGTCTCTGGGTTCGGATTCACGCGCAAAGCCCCTACCCGAGCACTTTACCGAACGAATACTCGTGCCAACCCGGACGCTCATGGTCGGGGTGAAAGCCTTCAAACCGGTAGCCTTGCTTGAGCTTGATCAGGATCATCGCGTAGTTGTCGATGTAGATCGTGGTCATCGCCTTAGTGAAGCCAGCGCGCTTGACCTCGTCTTCGATCGCCTGTGAGATCGCTGCGCCCAAGCCCCTGCCGCGGAATGCGGGATCGACCACCGTCTTGACTGTCTCGGCAAGCGTCGCGGTGCGCGCGATGTAGCCCGTGCCGCCCACGCGCCTACCTTCTTGGATGGCCCAGAAATAGCGCACGCTTCCTGAGGCCACAGCCTCGGGCGTGAGCGGGACGGCGCCCTGGTAGTTTGCGCCGACAAATTCAGCAAACTCCCGGCACGCTTCTCGGTTGGCGGCATCCACGCGTTCAAGCCTGATCTCGGTCATGATTTAACCACTCCTGACGGGCACCCCTTTAGGTGTTCAATGCGAGCCAGGCGCTCATGAGCAGCATGGCGAGTGCCGGAGCTGACTTCATGACTGGATCCTTGGCCTTGATGTGCATGGCGATGGCTCCGACCATCAGCCCGGCAACCACCGCAGCCGCAGGGGCCGTGAGCGCGGGAATGGCAAGACCTGCCAGAAGCAGCGTTGCGCATCCGATCTTGAGAGCTCCGACCAGGCGGAACACCGTATCGCTCAGGCCGTAGGCCTTGAACTCTTCACGCAGGGTTTTTGAAGCGCCACCGCGATAGGAAGTCGCGCGACGGGCGCGCACCAGCCAAACATTATAGAGGCCCAAAGCCACCACCACCTGCAGCAGAGTCGACACATTAAAAGTCATGCTGTTCACACCCTTTCGTTTGCTCTAGGCTACGGCAGGTTAGGCCAACCAGTAAGGACAAAAATGAGACAGCTACTGCCGTTCCTGTCATTTTTTTCGGGTGCCTCTTTTCTCCTCTATGGGTGGCTCTGCGTGTTTTCGGGGCACATGCGTGCGGAGTTCGAGCGCTACGGCCTTCGGCGCTATCGCAAGCTCGTGGGCGTGCTTGAAGTCTTGGGCGGACTCGGGGTGCTTGTGGGTCAACGCTACTCGCCACCCCTGTTCTTGTTCTCCGCCTCCGGACTCACCCTTTTGATGGCCGCAGGAATCTGGGTGCGGACTCGTGTGGGTGACCCGCTGATTCAGATGATCCCGGCTGCAGCGCTGCTCGTGATCAACGCGCTCCTGGCGTGGAGTTTTGCGACAAACTCGTGACGCCTTTTTCCCGAATCCGCTCGTGAATCTTCTTTCGCAGAGCTCCACCTGCCCCTACACTAGGGGCACGGTAGAGTTTTAAAAGTTGTGAACTGAAGTTCTTTCAGGAAAGGGACATCCATGCCTCAAAACAAGAAAGTGCTCGCAGCTCTGCTGGCACTAGGTTCTTTCGTCTCCACCAGCGCCTTCGCCGAGTCCGGCAAGGTGCTCGATCAGAATGACTTCGTCGGGATCTCCTTCTGGATCATCTCGATGGCACTGGTCGCAGCAACGGCCTTTTTCTTCCTCGAAACCCAGCGCGTGGCTGGAAAGTGGAAGACCTCGCTTACGGTCTCGGGCCTCGTGACTCTTGTAGCAGCCACCCACTACTTCTACATGCGTGAAGTCTGGATTCAGACTGCAAGCACCCCGACCGTCTATCGCTACATCGATTGGCTCATCACCGTGCCGCTCCTGATCACCGAGTTTTACCTGATCCTGCGCGCCATCGGTAAGGCCTCGGCAGGCATCTTCTGGCGCCTGATCGGCGGCACCACCGCGATGCTCGTGCTCGGCTACATGGGTGAGGCTGGATACATGGGCGTTTGGCCCGCCTTCATCCTCAGCACTCTGGCTTGGTTCTTCGTGATCTACGAAATCTATGCCGGCGAAGCAGGCAAGATGGGAACCACGCAGGCACCTCCGGCAGTTCAGGCTGCCTACAAGACCATGCGTGCAATCGTAGTGTTCGGCTGGGCCGTGTATCCGATCGGCTACTTTGCAGGATACCTGACCGGCGGAAACCCCGCCGACAGCATGTCGACCCTGAACATCGTCTACAACTTTGCCGATGTGGTGAACAAGATCGGCTTCGGGGTGATCATCTGGAACGTCGCAGTGACCTCCAGCGAATCACACTGAGTGAGTTGAAGCAGTACGAAAGCCCCACGACTCGTTCGTGGG
>CAIOHW010000275.1 GCA_903858195.1 Oligoflexia bacterium
AGATCTCTACTACCGAATCAACGTGATCAACATCGTGGTGCCCTCGCTTAGGGATCGCAAGGAGGACATCCCACTGCTGGTCGAGCACTTCGTGGCCAGAGGCTGCAAGGAAAAGGGCGTTGCCCTGAAGACCTTCGCCAAGCGCGCGATGGAAAAGATCTATGATTACCCCTGGCCCGGCAACATCCGTGAGCTCGAGAACGAAGTCGAGCGTGTGCTGGTTTTGAGTGGGGATGACTCTCGCGTCCCGGCGGAACTGCTCTCGCAGCGCATCCGGGACTGGGGTGAGAGCGCCAAAATCCAGGGCGTGCGCGTGGCGGGAAAGCTCAAGGACGCCATCGACGAGCTCGAAAAAACGATGATCAAGGAAGGGCTCAGGCGGACCAACTGGAACAAGTCGAGGCTCGCCAAGGAGCTCGGCATCTCGCGTGCCGGACTGATCATGAAAGTCGACAAATACGGGCTGGATAAGCGCAAGATCGCCCGTGCGGCAGGGGGCTCGGACGAAGGGGTCGCATAGCTCCGCCTTTCGCGCCTGGAGCCCCTTTGGAGGGTTGAGATGACTCCCAAAATGGGGTTAAACCCGGGGCATGAATTCTACGCTGCAGGGCCAGCTCCAGGAGCTGGCAGGTAGGGAGCGCCTAGCGGAGCTGGGCGGGGGCGAAGACCGAATTGCCAAGCAGCATGCCTCGGGCAAGCTCACAGCTCGTGAGCGCATTGACCTGCTGCTTGACCCCGGGAGCCTCGTCGAGCTCGACAAGTTCGTCACCCATCGCTGCACGGACTTCGAGATGGAGCAGCAGAAGTTTCTGGGCGACGGGGTCGTCACCGGATTTGGTACGATCGGTGGCCGCAAGGCCTATGTCTACTCGCAGGATTTCACCGTCTTTGGGGGGAGCCTGTCAGGGGCCCATGCTTCGAAGATCTGCAAGGTGATGGATCTCGCGCTGAAGAGCGGTGTGCCCGTGATCGGCCTCAACGATTCCGGAGGCGCACGCATTCAAGAAGGCGTTGAGTCGCTGGGAGGCTATGCCGAGATTTTTTGGCGCAATACGCAGGCCTCCGGCGTGATTCCGCAGATCAGCGTGATCCTCGGGCCATGTGCGGGCGGCGCAGTCTACAGTCCTGCAATCACCGATTTTGTTTTTATGGCGGAAGCCAATTCATACATGTTTGTGACCGGTCCGGATGTCATCAAGACCGTCACCCATGAAGAAGTCTCGAAAGAGGCACTCGGGGGGGCCGAGACCCACGCCGAGAAGAGCGGAGTCTGCCACTTTGTCAGGCCAGACGAACGAGCGACGATCCATGCTGTTCGCCAGCTGATGGGATACTTGCCACTGAATAATCTTGATGAGCCGCCGCTCAAGGTCACCCAGGATCCGATCGATCGCCCGTGCTCGGCGATTGGAAAGCTTTTGCCCGAATCGGCAAACCAGCCCTACGATATGCGTGCACTGATCGCTGACGTGGTGGACGACGGCGAATTCATGGAAGTCCATGCCGGCTATTCGCCGAACATCGTAGTGGGCTTTGCCCGCATGGGTGGCAGGAGCGTGGGGGTGGTCGGAAACCAGCCAGCCCACCTGGCTGGCTGCCTCGACATCAACGCCTCGGTCAAGGGAGCGAGGTTTGTGCGCTTCTGCGATGCCTACAATATTCCGATTGTTACGTTTGTGGATGTGCCGGGCTTCCTTCCGGGTACATCCCAGGAGCATGGCGGAATCATCAAGCATGGGGCGAAGTTGCTTTACGCCTATGCCGAAGCCACGGTCCCCAAGCTCACCGTGATCACGCGCAAGGCATATGGCGGCGCTTACGATGTGATGGCCTCCAAACACATCCGCGCCGACTTCAACTACGCCTATCCTTCGGCTGAAATTGCAGTGATGGGCCCGGAGGGTGCGATCAACATCCTGTACCGCAAGGAGATCGCGGCGGCTGAGAAGTCGGGCAAGCTTGCCGAAGAGCGGACGCGGCTGGTCGATCTCTATCGAAGGACTTTTGCCAATCCGTACAAGGCAGCTGAGCTCGGCTACATCGACGAGGTGATTGATCCGGCTGATACCCGCAGGCTTTTGATCCAGGGACTCAGGATGCTTGAGGGCAAGCGTGAGCGGGGACCCTCGCGCAAGCATGGGAACATCCCCCTATGAGCAGCAATCGTGGAATCGTACTGATTGCCAATCGCGGCGAAATCGCCATCCGCATCGCCCGAACCGCCAAGTCATTGGGATTTGGAACCGTTGCCGTCTACTCGGATGCCGACCGATTCAGCGAGCATGTCCGCGCTTGTGACCAGGCGATCCATCTCGGGGGCTCGGCTCCGGCGGAGAGTTACCTGAACGTCGAGAAGGTCATCGCTGCGGCAAAAAAGACGGGCGCTCGGTTCATTCATCCAGGATACGGATTTTTGAGCGAACGTCCGCACTTTGTTGATGCCTGCGAGAAGGCCGGGCTGGTGTTTGTGGGCCCCTCTGCCGAGAGCATGCGGCTCATGGGGGACAAGATCACGGCTCGTTCAACCGTCGATTCGCTCGGTGTTCCGCGTGTTCCAGGCAGCAAGGGAGCCGTCAAGGATGCGGCCGAGGCGATGAAATTCGGGCACGAGGTGGGATTTCCGATCCTGCTCAAGGCCACGGCCGGAGGTGGCGGCAAGGGCATGCGCCGGGTCGACACCGAAAAAGAGGTCGAAGCGGCCCTGGCTGGAGCCTCGCGCGAGGCGCTTGGTGCCTTTGGTGATGGCTCCATGTATGTCGAAAAGCTCGTGCTCAGGCCCCACCATGTCGAGATCCAGGTCTTTGGTGATGGCAAGGGTGGCGCAATCCATCTGGGCGAGCGTGAGTGCTCGATCCAGAGGCGGCACCAGAAGGTGTGGGAGGAGTCTCCCTCGCCGATCTTGGAGCGCTTTCCAAAGACGCGCGAGAAGATGTGCGAGGCTGCGATCCGCGTTGCCTCGCATGTGAAGTACGCAGGAGCAGGAACTTTTGAGTTCATCGTCGACGAAGACGGTAACTTCTACTTTCTGGAGATGAACACCCGGCTTCAGGTCGAGCATCCGGTTACTGAGTTCGTGACCGGCGTGGATCTCGTGGCCTGGCAGCTCCTTTTGGCAGCTGGCGAGCTCGCACTTCCGAATACTCCGGAGCGCAAGGGAAGTTCCATCGAGGTCAGGCTCTATGCCGAGGATCCTCACACCTTCCTGCCCGCCCCCGGGCCGATCGGTGCAATTTCGTTCCCGTTTGGACCATCGGTGCGGGTGGATACGGCTTTCACTGGGCCGGGCGAAGTGAGCCTGCACTACGATCCGATGATCGCAAAGATTGCAGTCTGGGCGCCGACCCGAGAGGCCGCGATCGGCAAGATGCGTGTCGCGCTGGATGAAACCCGGGTTGAACCGCCAAAAAAGGCGGATGGAACGGCGCGGGGTTCGCTGAGGACGAACCTTTCTTTCCTTAAGCGGTTGTCGCGTAACGCAGCGGTGCTGGGAGGCGATACGCCTACCGACCTGATTGCCGCGCATCCGGAACTGACGGCACCTGAGAAGGGCCCGGAGTCAGTCTCGAAGGAGGCCGCGATCGCAGCCTCGCTTTTTCAGCTGATCGAGGAGCTTGAGGCCGATGCTGGAGAGGGCAGCTCAGGACGCGGAGTAGAGAGCGTCTGGCGCCTGGCTTCGCGCCGC
>CAIOHW010000276.1 GCA_903858195.1 Oligoflexia bacterium
CTTCTTCTTCTTCTTGTCCTGAGCCTTTCCCGGATGACCGGCCTTGCGGAGTGCGGCCCAAAGCCCGAGTGACTCCGGGGTCAGGCGCCTGGGCAGGGCCGAGAGCTGATCGAGCTTCTGATCGAGGCAGGACAGGGGGGCTACGAGGATTTCATTGGTCAGGGTGCGCATGTTGCGCATTTTTTCACCGATTGCAGCCAAAACTGCAACCTCGCTCTGGCGGGGTTGCGTTTTCGACGCCGCCGGCAGTACGGTGTGGCGCATGCCACGAGTTCGCCCGAAATCTCGCATCCTGATCCTCTACACGGGGGGCACCTTCGGCATGGATGCCGATTCACTGACCATCCCTAAGCTCGGGGCGCAGGCTCTGAAGCGCCGGCTCCTGGAGAGGGTGCCGGAGCTCGGCGATCTCGCGCAGTGCGAAGTCGAGGTGCTGATGAATCGCGACAGCGCACACGTCGGGGCGCCGGAGTGGCTGGAGCTTGCCCGGCGCATTCG
Source organism: Oligoflexia bacterium (assembly GCA_903858195.1). Taxonomy (GTDB): domain Bacteria; phylum Bdellovibrionota; class UBA1018; order UBA1018; family UBA1018; genus CAIOHW01. Next base: position 499 of record CAIOHW010000276.1, read on the forward strand.
CGCACGTTGGCGGGGATTTGACGGGGTGGTCGTGCTGCACGGGACTGACACGCTGGCGTACACGGCAAGCGCGCTTTCATTCCTGCTTCGCCCCTGCCTCAAGCCCGTGGTGCTCACCGGGGCGCAGCGCCCCTTGGCGGCCCTCCGCTCGGATGCGCGACGAAACCTCATTTCTGCAGTCGAGATTGCCGCCTCGCGAAAGCCCGGAAGGCTCGCGCAGGTTTCTGTTTTCTTCAACGACCTGCTCTTTCAGGGAAATCGCGTGCGCAAACGAAGCGCCGTCGACTACTCGGGCTTTGACAGCCCCAAGGCGCCGGCACTTGCGAGGGTGGGTGCGCAGGTTCACTGGCATGCGAGCGCTTTTCAGGCGGTCGGGGCTGCCCCGCGGCTCAAGGACGCATTCAGCAGTCGGGTGGCCATGCTGCAACTCACCCCGGGATTTCCGGCACGCGCCATCCGCGAGAACCTCCTGCCCGAGCTGGAAGGTCTGGTGCTGGTCGCCTTTCCTTCCGGTACGGCACCCACCCATGACCCGGAGTTCCTGGCACTTTTGGATGAGGCAAAATCGCGCAAGATCCCGGTGGTTGTGGCCACCGAAGGAGTGGGTGTGACCGGAAGCGAGTATCATGCGGGCAAGGAGATGCTGGCGCGCGGTTGCCTCTGGTCGGGAGCGATGACGCCGGAGTGCGCGTTCGTCAAGGCATCCCTGCTGCTCGGTCAGGGTGAGGGCGTGCGCTTTGCCTCGCTCTGGCGACGTGAGCTTGCCTTCGAAGGCGTTTCTCAGCGCTAGGGCGAAACGGCCGCTAGCGAGGGCTTCGCGAAAGTCGGGGCAGCACCCAGATGGCGACCGAGAGCCTGTACAGGGTTCCAACGACCCAGAGCGCCCGAAAGCCTCCCAGGGGTGCAAGCCAGAGGGCAAGCTTCGACCCCAGCCACGCCGCTGCCGCACTGCTCAGGCCCTGGCTTGCAGCGAGAACTGAAAAGAGCACGGTGGCTCGACTTGAGTCCTGCTTTCCTACCGCCTTGAACAGGATCGTGCTGATGCCGATTTGAAAGCCCGCAAAAAACACCCCGTTGATGAAGTACTCGGGAGGACCGATCCAGTGCAGCCAGTCCGGATCGCGCACGATGTAGGGGAGAGGCGAGAGCGCGAGCAGGACCCCTGTGAAGCTGAGAAGGGATCCTGGACTCTTGCCACGGCCCGCAAACGCACGGTCCCAGCGCCTGCCCCAGAAGATCGCCGAAACGGCCATGCCCAGCTGCGTGAGTCCGTACCAGAGTGAGACCTCGGCCGAGGCAAGCCCGACCTCGTGTGTGAAGTAGTAGGGAAAGTACGGGCCAACGAGTCCCATTCCGGCTTGGAACAGGCAGGTGATGCCGACCAGCCGCATGTGCGGGCGTGAGCGCAGGAGTTCTTTAAAGCGAACTCTGCTCGAGGGTGCCGCGCCCTCGGGAAGGGTGGAAAGGATCAGGACTGACCCCAGCGCCGAGAGCATGGCAACGGCAAGCAGCACCGCAAACGGGAGGAGCTTTTGTGCGCCCGTTCTTTCGAGGTGCCAGAGCGTGAGCGCGGCAATCACATGCGCCGAGAGCACGCCGAGTGTGGATCCGCGTGCGCGCACGCCCCAGAAGCGCCCCTCGAATCTTTGCGGGACGGTTCCCTTCATCCACGCCATCCAGAAGCTCGTGCCTGTGAGTCCGATGGCTGAAGAGACGGCTCCGACGATGCCCACCATCTCGGGGCCTGCTGAAGGAAACAGAAACAGCAGGCACCAGAGCGAGCGTGCGAGGCTCGAAAGGGTGATGCAGAGCCACTTGAGAGGAAGGCGCGATGCAAGGCCCGAGAGTGCGGCGACTCCGATGAGCTGCCCCACGGCTCCAAGCAGCGGCAGAGCCGTGAGCCACGGAAGTTTTTCTGCGGGAATTCCCATCTTCCCCGCCCAGGCGCCGATGTAGATCGGACCCACGAGTGTCTCGAAGCCCAGTGCGAGGGCCCCTTCGGCCATCATCCAAGGCAGTGCGCGCTTGAAGGGAGATTGCATCAGCACCAAGTGTAGCGTTGACAACGCAGGGAGCGCAGGAATATGACCAAGCCGCTTCTCAAACTCAGGTTGCGAGCGTAGCTCAGCGGGAGAGCATCGCCTTCACACGGCGGGGGTCGTAGGTTCAATCCCTACCGCGCCCACCACGCCCCGGCCCGGGGCGTGATCCGGGTTTCAGGCACGGGTGCCAGCCTTCTGATCACCCAGGATTGGCCGGGGCCGCCGGGGCGTTGCGAC